>CAYPUJ010000094.1:0-10443 GCA_964413805.1 uncultured Bacteroides sp.
TGTGTCCGGCAAACTCTCTTATCTTATTTATCCCCACTGTTTTTCTACTGATCCTATAAGCTGGAGTGGTTTATAACCCCTGTTGGAGCCCTGAAGCGGGAGGCCGCTTTGCTCCAGATGCTCATCGAAACGACATTTTTCGAGCGTCTTGAAGAACAGCGACAGCCCACAAAAGGGGTTATCCCCTTATTTACGAACTTTATGTCACAATCACGCATCAAATCTTATCGGTATTTGTCGTGGTAAAGCTACGAAATAACTATGAATCAGACGGAGCGTTACGACAAGTGCCGGCAAACGGTGTTGAAAGAGAACAGGTTGTATATCAGTAGTCTCGAAGCGGATGCCGTCTTGATAAACAAGTCCGTCCGTTCGCATTGGGCAGTCGAGAACTCCCTCCATTGGGTATTGGATGTCGCTTTTGGTGAAGACCATAGCAGAAAGAGAGCCGGATATGCGGCATAGAACTTTTCGTTAATCAACAGAATCGCATTGAATCTGCTCAAGAACGGGAAGTCTGCCAAAGTGGGCGTGAAGGGAAAAAGACTCAAAGCCGGATGGGACAATGAATATCTCTTGAGAATCCTGAAGAAGAATTAGATGCGTTTGCCCTGCAAATCCTCCTTTCTTTGTTCTTTATTCATTCCTTTTTTTCTTATTTTTGCGGCAACATTAATGAAACTAACCATTTATACACATGGCAAATGTAATAAAGTTACGGAAAGGCCTTGACATTCACCTGAAAGGGAAAGCTGTGCCTGAGTGTTTTACCGTGAAAGATGCCGGATTCTATGCGTTGGTTCCCGATGATTTTACGGGGGTTGTTCCCAAGGTGGTCGTCAAAGAGCAGGAGCATGTGATGGCGGGATCCCCGTTGTTCATCGATAAAAACCAGCCTGAATTGCAGTTTGTTTCACCTGTAAGCGGTGTTGTGACGATTGTAGAACGCGGCCCTCGCCGCAAGGTGCTGAACATCGTGGTGAAGGCCGATGCAGGACAAGACTATAAAGAGTTCGGTGTCGCATCCCCCAACCGGATGAGCGGACAAGAAATAAAGGAGTTGCTGTTACGCTCCGGCCTGTTCGCTTTCGTCCGCCAACGCCCTTATGATGTCATTGCAGACCCGACGGTGGTGCCAAAAGCCATTTTTGTGTCAGCTTTTGACAGCAACCCTTTGGC
This sequence comes from uncultured Bacteroides sp., assembly GCA_964413805.1. Lineage (GTDB taxonomy): Bacteria > Bacteroidota > Bacteroidia > Bacteroidales > Bacteroidaceae > Bacteroides. The sequence goes on from CAYPUJ010000094.1 coordinate 1,180, forward strand.
TCCCGATTTTGAGTTTGTACTGAAAGGCGAAGAACAGAATTTCCAGACAGGACTGGATGCGTTGGCCAGAATGGCAACTACACACTTGGGAATCAGTGTCCGGCAAACTTCAACGGCATTGACCCAAGCGAAAAACGTGTCCATTACAGTATTCGACGGCCCTCACCCAAGCGGTAACGTAGGTGTACAAATCAATCATGTCAATCCCATCGTGAAAGGAGAAACGGTGTGGACTATTGGTGCAGAGGCCGTTATCTTCATCGGCCGTCTGATGAATACAGGACGGGTGGATATGACCCGCACTGTGGCCGTCACGGGCAGCGAAGTGTTACGCCCCGGTTATTATAAACTGAAAGTGGGTTCATTGTTGACAAATCTTTTCCAAGGCAATGTGGCCGAGGGGAAAAAGTTGCGCTACATCAGCGGTAATGTGCTGACCGGCAAAAAAATAGGCCCGAATGGCTTTTTAGGTGCTTTCGATACGCAAGTGACTGTGATTCCTGAAGGTGACGGAGTGCATGAAATGCTGGGTTGGATTATGCCGCGTATGGATCAGTTCAGTGTCAGTCGTTCCTACTTCAGCTGGTTGCGGGGGCATGAGAAAGAATATGTGTTCGATGCCCGCATCAAAGGAGGCGGGCGGCACATGATCATGTCCAACGAGTATGACCGCGTGTTCCCGATGGACATCTATCCGGAATATCTGGTGAAAGCCATCATCGCCGGTGACATCGACCGGATGGAGGCATTGGGTATTTACGAGGTGGCACCCGAAGATTTTGCGCTTTGCGAATTTGTGTGTTCTTCCAAGGTAGAGGTGCAGCGTATCGTACGTTCAGGGCTTGACATGCTTCGTGCGGAAATGGCTTAATATTCATATTTTTAATTCTCTATTTTCAATTGTTCAGATGAAAGTGTTAAGAAACTACCTCGACAAGATAAAGCCGAACTTTGCGGAAGGAGGTAAATATCATGCATTCCGGTCGGTGTTTGAAGGGGTTGAGACATTCCTGTTTGTTCCCAATACGACTTCGGAGTCGGGGACGCATATCCACGATGCAATTGACAGCAAACGCATTATGTCGATTGTAGTCATAGCCTTGATACCCGCCCTTCTGTTTGGCATGTACAACATTGGCTACCAGCATTTCCTGGCCACCGGGACGGAAGGTGACTTCCTTGGAATGTTTGTTTATGGCTTTTTGGCCGTCTTGCCAAAGATTGTTGTTTCCTACGTCGTAGGACTCGGCATTGAGTTTGTGGTAGCCCAATGGAAAAAAGAAGAGATTCAGGAAGGATTTCTTGTTTCGGGTATCCTGATTCCGATGATTGTGCCTGTCGACTGTCCGCTATGGATGCTGGCTTTGGCCACGGCATTTTCTGTTGTTTTTGCGAAAGAAGTGTTTGGCGGAACGGGAATGAACGTATTCAATGTGGCTCTCGTCACCCGTGCCTTCCTGTTTTTTGCCTATCCTACCAAAATGTCGGGCGATGCTGTATGGGTGTCGGGCGATGCCATCTGCGGCTTGGGGCAACAGGTAGACGGACTCACCGTGGCCACTCCGTTGGGACAAGCCGCCACAACGGGGCAGATACCGGACTTTTCGTGGAATATGGTGACCGGTTTGATGCCAGGCTCCATCGGTGAAACAAGCGTAATCGCCATAGCCATTGGTGCAATTATCCTGTTATGGACGGGAGTTGCCAGTTGGAAAACCATGTTGTCTGTCTTTGTGGGTGGAGCGTTCATGGCATGGGTGTTTAATGTCGCAGGTCCGGATACTGCCATGGCGCATATGCCTTGGTACGAACACTTGGTATTGGGAGGTTTCTGTTTTGGGGCTGTTTTTATGGCAACCGATCCGGTGACCTCGGCACGTACCGAAACAGGTAAGTATATCTATGGATTCCTCATCGGAGTCATGGCCATAATCATCCGTGTGCTTAATCCCGGTTATCCGGAGGGCATGATGATGGCCATTCTGCTGATGAACATCTTTGCTCCGCTGATTGATTATTTTGTGGTGCAGCGCAACATCAGCCAACGGGCAAAACGCACAAGCAAGCATAACCAATAAAACGACTGGAAAAATGAACACAAACAGCAATAGTTATACGCTCATTTATGCATCGGTGATTGTGATTATCGTTGCATTTCTATTGGCATTTGTCAGTTCTGCCTTGCGGGACACGCAGCAGAAGAATGTGGAACTGGACACCAAGAAGCAAATTCTGTCAGCACTGAATATCCGCGAGGTGAAAGATGTGGATGCTACCTACAATCAGTATGTGAAGCAAGATATGTTGATGCAGCCCGATGGAACGTTGCAAGAGAACACAGATGTTTTTGCCACTGCCTACGAAAAGGAGGTGAAAGAAAACAACCGTTTGCACGTGTTTGTGGCCGAAATAGACGGTGAGACCAAATATGTTTTCCCCGTTTATGGCGCGGGCTTGTGGGGGGCTGTTTGGGGCTATGTGGCTCTGAATGCCGATAAAAACACTGTTTATGGTGTATATTTTTCTCATGCCAGCGAAACGCCCGGTCTGGGTGCAGAGATAGCAGGTGTGCAGTTCCAGAATGAGTTTTCCGGAAAGAAAACGTTGGAAAATGGCGAAATAGCCTTGGGGGTGGTGAAATACGGGAAGGTGGAAAAACCCGACTATCAGGTGGACGGCATCTCGGGTGGTACCATCACTTCGGTTGGAGTAGATGCCATGTTGAAAAACAGCCTGAGCAATTATAAGAGTTTCTTAACCAAAGCAAGAGAGGAGGATTGAAGTAATGGGAGCATTGTTTTCTAAAAAGAATAAAGAAGTATTTTCCGTTCCGATAGGCATGAACAACCCGGTTACGGTGCAGGTATTGGGCATTTGTTCGGCATTGGCTGTCACTGCCAAGTTGGAGCCGGCCATTGTGATGGGGCTTTCTGTCACTGTGATTACGGCATTCTCCAACGTGGTAATTTCACTCATCCGCAAGACCATTCCAAACCGCATCCGTATCATTGTACAACTGGTGGTGGTGGCAGCCTTGGTGACCATTGTGAGTGAAATCCTGAAGGCATACGCCTATGATGTCAGCGTGCAACTGTCAGTGTATGTAGGTCTCATCATCACCAATTGCATTTTGATGGGACGCCTGGAAGCTTTTGCCATGCAGAACGGTCCGTGGGAATCTTTCCTGGATGGGATTGGGAACGGATTGGGCTATGCCAAGATTCTGGTTATCGTGGCTTTCTTCCGCGAATTGTTAGGTTCGGGCACATTACTTGGTTTCAATATCCTGAATTACGAGCCACTTCAAAAGTTGGGATACGTGAACAACGGCCTGATGCTGATGCCTCCCATGGCACTCATCCTGTTGGCTTGCATCATCTGGTACCAACGTTCACGTCACAAAGAATTGCAAGAATAATAATCCGTTAACTATACTTGTTTTTATAATATGGAACATTTTTTCAGTTTGTTGGTTCGCTCTATTTTTGTGGACAACATGATATTTGCGTTCTTCCTGGGTATGTGCTCCTACCTGGCTGTATCCAAGAATGTGAAGACGGCGTTGGGTTTGGGCGTGGCTGTGACGTTTGTATTGGTTGTCACACTTCCGGTCAACTATTTGTTGCAGACCAAAGTGCTGGCTGCCGATGCCCTCGTGGAAGGAGTTGACCTCAGCTTCTTGGGTTTCATTCTGTTCATTGCCGTCATTGCAGGCATTACGCAGCTGGTAGAAATGGTGGTGGAACGTTTCAGTCCTTCGCTTTATGCTTCACTTGGCATCTTTCTGCCGCTCATTGCCGTCAACTGCGCCATCATGGGAGCTTCGTTGTTCATGCAGCAACGCATCACATTGGGCGAGAGTGACCCGAAATACATTGGTGACGTATGGGATTCGGTATCTTATGCCTTGGGCTCAGGAATCGGCTGGTTGCTGGCCATTGTCGGTCTGGCTGCCGTGCGCGAAAAGATGGCTTACTCCAACGTACCGGCACCTTTGCGCGGGTTGGGCATTACCTTTATCACGGTCGGCCTCATGGCTATGGCTTTCATGTGTTTTTCCGGGTTGAACATCTAATCTTATAAGAAAAGGAAACAGACAAATGGATGTGAATTTGATTCTGGCAAGCATCGGCGTGTTTTTGGCCGTAATCTTGCTATTAGTGATTATCTTGCTGGTGGCTAAAAAGTTTCTGATACCTTCGGGAAATGTAAAGCTGAGTATCAATGGCGACAAGGTGCTGGATGTGGCTTCCGGTTCCACACTGCTCAATACCTTGTCTATCAACGGAGTGTTTCTTTCTTCAGCCTGCGGCGGAAAAGGCTCGTGCGGACAATGCAAGTGCCAGGTCATGGAGGGCGGAGGAGAAATCCTGCCTTCCGAGATACCTCATTTCAGCCGTAAACAGCAGCAGAACCATTGGCGGTTAGGTTGCCAGGTGAAAGTGAAAAGCGATATGGCCATCAAGGTACCCGAAAGTGTGTTGGGGGTAAAAGAGTGGAAATGCAAAGTCATTTCCAACAAAAACGTAGCTACCTTTATCAAGGAGTTTATCGTAGCCTTGCCTCCCGGCGAGCACATGGACTTCATCCCCGGTTCATACGCGCAGATCAAGATCCCGAAATTTTCAATAGACTACGACAAGGACATTGACAAGGCTCTCATTGGCGAAGAATACTTGCCGTCATGGGAGAAATTCGGCCTCTTTGGGTTGAAGTGTCGCAACGAAGAGGAAACCGTTCGTGCTTACTCTATGGCCAATTATCCGGCCGAAGGAGACCGGATTATGCTAACGGTGCGCATTGCCACACCTCCATTCAAACCGAAACCGCAAACCGGCTTTCAGGATGTCATGCCGGGCATTGCTTCGTCCTATATCTTCACGCTCAAGCCTGGCGATGAGGTAACGATGAGTGGACCCTATGGGGATTTCCATCCCATTTTCGACTCCAAAAAGGAAATGATGTGGATAGGCGGTGGTGCCGGCATGGCCCCGTTACGTGCACAAATCATGCACATGACCAAGACGTTGCATACTACCGACCGCAAGATGTCTTATTTCTATGGGGCACGTGCCTTGAACGAAGTTTTTTATCTGGACGACTTCCTGGAACTGGAGAAAGAATTCCCCAATTTTTCCTTTCATCTTGCATTGGATCGTCCCGACCCGGCGGCCGATGCAGCCGGTGTGAAATACACTCCGGGGTTTGTGCATCAGGTTATCTACGATACTTACCTGAAAAACCACGAAACACCCGAAGACATCGAGTACTACATGTGCGGTCCCGGCCCTATGTCGAAAGCTGTGGAGAAAATGCTCGATGATTTGGGGGTACCGATGTCCTGCCTGATGTTTGATAATTTTGGTGGCTGACATATTTTCCTGAGTATATTGGGAAGAGGGTGTGTTTCAAAGATATGCCCTCTTCCCATTTAAAATTCAAACAAGGATACCTGTCAAGTAACTTAATCCATAAGGATTTCCATTCGTCGGCCAACCAACTAAAGATAGTAAGTGCAATCCGTAATGAGACAGCATCCCGCTTTGACACTGATTCCTTTCAGGAAATCCTGGCCTCGCACCGGGAACCTCATCTTGACAACCTTCACGTCTGCATGACCGATGCCACATGTTATGAGAGCCACATTTTTCCTACGGACATGAAGCTCCTTTAAGCAACATTACCCGCTCTCTCTTCGGAATACATACGGCAAATGCCGTACTGATGACAGACAGGATCAGGAACAGACCGGGTAAGGCGGCATGAATATCCCTACCGCAGGAAAAAGCGGACGAGATAGGGAAAGAAGACAACCGTTCCCACCACGATGGCCGTTGCGGCACAGACCAGCACGGCAGCGGCGGCGATGTCTTTCACCTGCCCTGCCAGCGGATGCCGTTGGGGCGACACCAGGTCGACAAGCCGTTCGATGGCGGTGTTCATCAGTTCCGCTCCCACCACCAGGCCAATACACAGCACGACGGCCACCCACTCCATCCGCGTGATGTCAAAGCAACACCCGGCCACCACCACCGCGAGCGTAACCAACAGGTGGAAGCTCAGGTTCTGCTCCTTGCCCACGCAGGCTTTCATCCCTTGCCAGGCGTAGCCGAAGCTACGCAACTGTTTCTTCAGATCGTACCTCATGTCCGGTTGTTTCCTCCTTTCCGTCGGTATTTGGACGCTTGTCAGTTTCTGGACACCTGTTTCACTCCTTTCACCGTGCGCAGCTTCTTGATGAGTGCCTCCAGTCTTCCCGTGTCGCCCACCATGACGGTGAGGTTGCCCGAGAACAGCCCGTCGTGCGAGTCGATGCCGATGCTACGCAGGGTGATGCCCGTCTCCTTGGAGATGATGGAGGTGATGTTGGTCACGATGCCGATGTCGTCATGTCCCACCACACGCAGGGTTATGGGGTATTGGGTGCCTTGTGCCTTGCCCGCCCAACGCGCTTTCACGATGCGGTAGCCGAAGCGTTCGCGCAAGTCTCCGGCGTTGGGGCAGTCGCAACGGTGAATCTTGATGCCTCCCGTCACACTCACGAAACCAAACACCTCATCGCCGTAGATGGGGTTGCAGCAACGTGCCAGCTTGAACTCCAGACCCTTCAGGTTCTGGTCGATGATGAGCACATCTTCTTTTCCGGCGGCTTCTTCCGGCAGGGATTGCTGCAGGTTATAGCTCTCTGCACTGCGGTAGGTCAGGCCCTCGTGCGGGTCGTTTTCCTGCTTTTGCAGTTCCACGTACCTGTCGAGCAGGTCGTTCACGTCCACGGTCTCGTCGGCTACGGCCTGGTAGAAGTCGGTCACCACCTTGAACCCCATCCGCTTGATGAGCCGCATCATGGTGCCCTCGTCGTAGTCTATCTTCCGGTTCTTGAACTTCCGCTCCAGCGTTTCCTTGGCAAAGTCGTGCTGGCGTGCGGCCATCTCTTTCAGTGCCTGCTTGATTTTCGTGCGGGCTTTCGAGGTCTTCACGATGTTCAGCCAGTCTTGCTTGGGCGACTGCGTGTTCGATGTCATGATTTCCACCTGGTCGCCGCTGTGCAGCACTTGTCTGAGTTGGGCATTCTTGCCGTTCACCTTGGCGCCGATGCACTTGCAGCCCAGCTGGCTGTGGATGTGGAAGGCGAAGTCCAGCACCGTGGCCCCTTTCCCCAGCTTGAAGAGGTCGCCCTTGGGGGTAAAGACGAACACCTCGTCCTCGTACAGGTCCAGCTTGAACTGGTCCATGGCTTCCAGTCCGCTGCTGTCTGAGCTTTCCAAAGCCTCGCGCACGGAGTTTAGCCATTCGTCCAGCCCGCTTTCGCCCTTTACGCCTTTGTATCGCCAATGGGCGGCCAGTCCGCGCTCGGCAATCTCGTCCATGCGCTCGGTGCGTATCTGCACTTCCACCCATTTTCCTTCCGGCCCCATGACAGTGATGTGCAGCGACTCGTATCCGTTGCTTTTAGGCACGGACAACCAGTCGCGCAGGCGTTTGGGGTTGGGCTGATACATGTCCGTCACGATGGAATACGCCTGCCAGCACTCCAGTTTCTCCTTGTCCGGGGCGGAATCGAGGATGACCCGGATGGCAAACAGATCGTACACCCCCTCGAAAGGACACTTCTGTTTCTTCATCTTCTGGTAGATGGAATGTATGGACTTGGTGCGTCCCTTGATGTGGAACTTCAGCCCCGCCTCTTCCAGCTTCTTCCGCACGGGGGCGATGAAGGCGGCAATGTAGCGGTCGCGGGTGGCCTTGGTGGCGTTCAGCTTCTCTTTGATGTGATAGTACACTTCTTTCTCGGTGTACTTCAGCGAGAGATCCTCCAGTTCCGACTTCAACTTGTACAGACCCAGTTTGTGTGCCAAAGGCGCGTAGAGGTAGGCAGCCTCGGCAGACACCTGCCGGCGGGCTTCATCGTTCTCGCTGCCTTTGATTTGCCGCATGATGTTGACCCTGTCGGCAATCATGATGAGAATTACCCGCATGTCTTCGGCAAACGAAAGCAGAAGGTTGCGGAAATTTTCCGACTCAATGGTGGGGCTTTTGGTGTACAGTTCATGCACCCGGATAAGGCCACGGATGATGCCTGCCACGTCTTCCCCGTAGACTTGCCGCACTTCTTCCACGGTGCAGACACCGTAGTACACAGAATCGTGCAGCATCACTCCTATGATGGAAGCCCGCCTCATGCCGATTTCTTCGGCCACGATGACGGCTGTCTGCATATCTTTGATGACGGGGTTCAGTCCGAATATGTCCCGGCGGATGCGGTTGCTCTGTATCGAAGCGATGAGTTGATTCTTTACCTTTTTGCAATCGTCCTTGAGGAGCGTTTCGCTTGAGAGTTGCAATAGTTTCCGATAGAGCGGGAAGAGTTGTGTTTTCTCTTCCGGTGTGAAGAATTTCTCCGTTTCCATAATACTACATTATGATTATACGGGTCAAAGATAAGATTTTTCTTCCGTTTTGCAGAGACATTCTGCAAGAAACTACGGCCTCAGACACCCGGCTCGCGGACAGGTGTTGTAAAAGCAGGGAATTATTTCTACATTCGCATCCGAATACAAGAACCAATGCCATCATGATAGAATACCTCAGAGGCGAACTGGCCGAGCTCAGTCCGGCAGCCGCCATCATCGATTGCCACGGCGTAGGCTATGCCGTCAGCATTTCGCTCAACACCTATGCCGCCATCCAAGGCAAAAAGGAATGTAAGTTATACATATACGAAGCCATCCGCGAAGACGCTTACGTGCTTTACGGTTTTGCCGGCAAACAGGAACGGGAACTCTTCCTGCTGCTCATCTCCGTGTCGGGCATCGGGGGCAACACGGCACGCATGATTCTCTCGGCTCTTTCGCCTTCGGAACTCATCAACGTCATCAGCACCGAAAACGCCTCCCTGCTGAAAAGCGTGAAAGGCATCGGGCTGAAAACCGCGCAACGCATCATCGTGGAACTGAAGGACAAGCTGAAGACCGATGCCGTGGCCAACGCGCAGAGCGGGAACGAGACTGCCCCCCTTGCAGTCGCCGATGTGCAGGTGCTGGAAGAAGCCGTGGTGGCACTCACGATGCTGGGCTTTGCGCAATCGGCTTCGCAGAAAGTAGTGCTGGCCATCCTGAAAGAGGCACCGGCTACTCCGGTGGAACAAGTCATCAAGCTGGCTCTGAAACGCTTATGAACAGACTCTCCCTATGCGGGAACAGTCTCCACTCCATCCCGCAACAGCATTCTATACGATTGATTTTCAGCGTTCTTTACAGCTCTACG
>CAYPUJ010000095.1:0-10429 GCA_964413805.1 uncultured Bacteroides sp.
ACGGCATCTGCGGCAGCGGATTGGCGGACGAGATGCATTCCTTCAGCCGTTCGTAGACGGCGGGGTGGAGAAAATAGCGGATGTCGCGCCCCTCCTGCAACGAGCGGCGGATGAAGGTGGAACTGACTTCCAGCACCGGCGACTGCACCAGCCGGACACCCTCAGGCAGCGAAGCGGCATCTACCGGATGGCCGGGACGCGGGTAAACAATCAGGCGGTGTTCGGCCAGAATGCGCCCCGCCTCGCGCCAACGGGGAAAGGAAGGCCAGTTGTCCGAACCGATAATCAGGTGGAAGCGGTGCTCCGGATACTGCCGGCGCAGCCCGTCGAGCGTCCGCACCGTGTAGGAAGGGCGGGGCAGGTGGAACTCGAAGTCGCACGCCCTGAACCTGGGATAACCGGCAACGGCCCGCTCCACCAGTTCCAGGCGGAGGGCATCGTCCATCAGTTCATCGGCCTGCTTGAAAGGGTTGCGCGGGCTGACCATGAACCAGAGTTCGTCCACTTCGCCGTACTCGCAAAGATAGTTGGCAAGTGCCAGGTGGCCGATGTGTACGGGATTGAACGACCCGCTGAAGATGCCGATGTCCATGCTGTGCCGGGGGGATATGCGTCAGTACTTGCCTTTCAGCCGCAGCCAGCACCCGAAGGCGTTCAGCGCGGTTATCAGCATGACAAACGCCATGCCGCCCACGAACACCCATTCGCGGATACGCACGTTGAGGATGCCCAGCACCAGGGCGGCAAAGAAGAGCACGACGTTGGACACCAGCAGGATTCTGTTCGTTTTGGGGGAGAGCTTCCCCGACTTTCCGGATTGTTTCATTGATTTAAGAATTGGGTGACGATTTGCAAGGCTTCCGCCCGGGCTTGCTCCAGGCGGTCGTTCACGATGATTCTGTCAAAACGGGAGGCAAAGCCCAGTTCGTAAGCGGCTTTGGACACGCGGGCTTCGATGACCTGCGGGCTGTCGGTGCCCCGCCCGGCCAGCCTCCGCCGCAGCTCCTCCACCGAAGGCGGCTGTATGAAGATGGACAGGGCGCGCGGGCCATAGAACTTCTTGATGTTGCATCCGCCCACCACGTCCACGTCGAACACGACATTCTGTCCGGCCTGCAACTGTCTTTCCACCTGCGACTTCAGCGTGCCGTAGAAACAGTCCCGATAGACTTCTTCATACTCCAGGAAATCGCCCTCGCCGATGCGCCGGCGGAACTCTTCGGGGGTGAGGAAGAAATATTCCACCCCGTCGCGTTCGGTGCCGCGCGGCTTGCGGCTGGTGGCCGAAATGGAAAACGAGAGGTTGAGCGGCTGCTGCAACAGGTAGTTGATGATGGTGGACTTGCCCGAACCGGAAGGGGCGGAAAAGATGATGAGTCTGCCCATGTGTACCTCTGTCATAACACGTTCAACACCTGTTCCTTGATTTGCTCCAGCTCGTCCTTCATCTGCACCACGATTTTCTGCATCTCCGCATGGTTCGACTTGCTGCCGAGGGTGTTGATTTCACGCCCCATTTCCTGTGCGATGAATCCCAGCTTCTTGCCCTGCCCGCTTCCGTTCTCCAGCGTGCTGATGAAATACTTCAGGTGGTTTTCCAGCCGCTGTTTCTCTTCGTTGATGTCGAGCTTCTCGATGTAGTAGATGAGTTCCTGCTCCAGGCGGTTCTGGTCGTAGTCCACGCTGAGCACCTTCTCCAGGGCTTCGGTGATGCGTTCCTTTATCTTGCCCACGCGCTCCTTTTCGTACACGGACACCGTGCCGAGCAGGGTTGCTATATTGGCCACCTTCTCCCTGAACTTCTTTTCCAGGGCCGCCCCTTCCTGCTTGCGGAAGTCCACCAGCCGGTCGAGCGCCTGCGTCACAGCTTCACGCGCCTGCTCCCACTCCGCTTCGTCCAGTTCCGGTGTCTCGTTCTTCGTCATCACGTCGGGCATACGGAACAGGGTGGCAAACCAGTCGGCGGGTTCGGGGATGCCGGTGAGGGCTGCAATCTCGCGAATACGGCGGTAGTAGGCCGCCAGTACTTCCCCGTTGATGGGAGTGGCCAGCTGCTCGGCATCTTTCTTTTCCACCCACAGGCTCATGTCCACCTTGCCGCGTTCCAGCCTGCGGGCTATTCCGTTGCGAATCTCCATCTCCTTTTCCCTGTAAGCGGGAGCGACACGCACAGACAAATCCAAGGCTTTGCTGTTGAGCGACTTTATCTCTACGCAAATCTTTTTGTCCGGCAAATCAACGGTCGCTTTGCCATATCCGGTCATTGACTGTATCATAATGCATCTTAACTTTTGCGCAAAAGTACGCGATTATTTTAATTATTGAAAATAATCCCGTAATTTTGTCAGCCGATTTTAATAACGAAAGGAAAAATCATGTCGTGTATCCTGCACATTGAAACATCCGTCACGGCCTGTTCGGTAGCCGTCAGTGAGGACGGACAAAACGTGTTTACCCTGGAAAAGCCGGACGGCCCTTCACACGCGGTCTCACTGGGAGTATTCGTGGACAAAGCGCTTTCCTTTGCCGACAGCCACGCCCTGCCGATAGATGCCGTAGCGGTCAGTTGCGGGCCGGGCTCGTACACGGGATTACGCATCGGGGTGTCGATGGCCAAAGGCATCTGCTACGGCCGCAACATTCCCCTTATCGCCATCCCCACGCTCAAGCTCCAGTGTGTGCCCGTATTGCTTTACCACGATGAACTGCCCGACGATGCCCTGCTGTGCCCCATGATCGATGCCCGCCGCATGGAGGTCTATGCCGCCATCTACGACCGCGCCCTGAGACCCGTGCGTGACACCGGTGCCGACATCGTGGACGAAAACTCCTACGCGACCTACCTGGAACGGCAGCCGGTCTACTTCTTTGGCGACGGGGCGGCAAAGTGCCGCGACAAGCTGAAACATCCCAATGCCCGTTTCATCGAAAACATCCGTCCCAGGGCCGACATGATGTTTCCGCTTGCCGAAAAGGCGATGGCCATGCAGGACTTCAAGGACGTGGCTTATTTCGAACCTTTCTACCTGAAAGAGTTCGTGGCCGGAAAGCCCAGGAAAGCCTTGTGAAAAGACCGGTGCCGCCGACAAGACCGCAATAACCGACGATTATACATTTATATAAAGGACATGCAATATAACACGCAACAGAAACGGATGCCCCTTCCCGAATACGGGCGAAGCATCCAGAACATGGTGGACTATGCCATCACCATCCAGGACCGTGCCGAACGCCAACGCTGTGCCAACACGATCATCAACATCATGGGAGGTATGTTCCCACACCTGCGCGACGTGCCCGACTTCAAGCACAAACTGTGGGACCACCTGGCCATCATGGCCGACTTCAAGCTGGACATCGACTATCCGTTTGAAATCATCCGCAGGGACAACCTGAGCACCAGGCCGGAGCCTATCCCCTACCCCTGCAAGAAAATCCGCTACCGCCACTACGGACACATCCTGGAAGTGCTCATCAGGAAAGCCTGCGAAATGGAAGAGGGAGACGAGAAACAGAACCTGGTGGCACTCATCTGCAACCACATGAAGAAGGACTATATGTCGTGGAACAAAGACACGGTGGATGACCGGAAGATAGCAGACGACCTTTACGAGCTTTCCGACGGCCGACTGCGCATGACCGACGACATCGTGCGTCTCATGGCCAGGCGCATCGACCTGTTCTATCGCCCGAGGGTCAACAACGCCAATGCCAACCGGAACAACAACCGGAACAACAAACAACGGAAATACTGACCTTGGAACCAATCCTGTAAAAAGATAGAGAGACATGGCTTCATTCGTGATAGAAGGGGGACACCGGCTTTCGGGAGAGATCCGGCCGCAAGGCGCCAAGAACGAAGTGCTGCAAATCATCTGTGCCACATTGCTCACCGCCGAAAAGGTGACCGTGCACAACATTCCCGACATATTGGATGTGAACAATCTCATCCAGCTGATGCGCGAAATGGGGGTGGCCGTGACCAAAGAAGGCATCGACACCTACAGCTTCCAGGCAGCCGGCATCGACTTTGACTACCTGGAGAGCGAAGCATTTCTGAAACGGTGTGCCAGCCTGCGAGGCTCTGTCATGCTGATAGGTCCCATGATAGCACGCTTCGGCCGCGCACTGATAGCCAAACCGGGCGGCGACAAGATAGGACGCCGTCGCCTGGACACGCACTTCACCGGTATCCGGAACTTAGGGGCGGAGTTTGTGTACAACGAGACCAAAGGGGCGTATGAAATCAAAGCCGACCGGCTGAAAGGTACCTACATGCTGCTGGACGAAGCCTCGGTGACGGGCACCGCCAACATTGTCATGGCCGCCGTTCTGGCCAAAGGACGTACCACCATCTACAACGCTGCCTGCGAACCCTACATCCAGCAACTCTGCCGGATGCTGAACCGCATGGGAGCGCGGATTGAAGGCATCGCCTCCAACCTGCTCACCATCGAAGGCGTTGACGGGCTGCACGGCACCGAACACACAGTGCTGCCGGACATGATCGAGGTGGGCAGCTTCATCGGCATGGCCGCCATGACACGCAGCGAACTCACCATAAAGGATGTGTCTTACCGGAACCTGGGCATCATCCCCGAAAGTTTCCGCCGCCTCGGCATCCGGCTGGAGCAACAGGGCGACGATATCATCGTCCCCGCACAGGAGTCCTACCAGATAGAATCGTTCATGGACGGTTCCATCATGACCATTGCCGATGCGCCCTGGCCGGGACTGACGCCTGACCTGCTGAGCGTGATGCTGGTGGTGGCCACACAGGCAAAGGGGAGCGTACTCATTCACCAGAAGATGTTCGAGAGCCGCCTCTTCTTCGTGGACAAGCTGATCGACATGGGTGCGCAAATCATCTTATGCGACCCGCACCGTGCGGTAGTCATCGGCCATAACCAGGGGTTCAGGCTGCGGGGCGGCAACATGACATCGCCGGACATCCGTGCAGGCATCGCCCTGCTCATCGCTGCCATGAGTGCAGAAGGCATCAGCCGAATCCACAACATCGAGCAGATTGACAGGGGATACCAGAACATCGAAGGGCGGCTGAACACGCTGGGTGCAAGAATCACCCGCATCTGAGCCGGAACTCCCGCAAAGACAGCAATGCCCGTCCTTAACCCGATAACAGAAGAAACGATGATAAAACCGGAAGAAGTATATAAGATAGGAAAATTCAACAAACCGCACGGCATACACGGCGAACTGCAGTTCACCTTCACCGACGACATATTCGACCGCGTGGAGGCTGACTACCTCGTCTGTCTGCTGGACGGCATACTGGTGCCTTTCTTCCTGGAGGAATACCGCTTCCGTTCGGACACCACCGCGCTGGTCAAGCTGGAGGACATTGACACGGCGGAACAGGCACGCCTATTCACAAACGTCGAAGTTTACTTCCCCCTGAAACTGGCCGACACCATGAAACCGGATGAACTGACGTGGGACTACTTCGTAGGATTCCGCATGGAGGAGGCCCATCACGGACACATCGGCGAAGTGGCCGGTGTGGACACGTCCACTCCTAATATCCTGTTTGTCGTAGACCACCAGGGCGAAGAGCTGCTGATTCCCGCACGGGAAGAATTCATCACCGCCATCGACCAGGAGCACCGTGTCATTGCAGTCAGCCTGCCCGAAGGACTGCTGGACACTGACAAAGCGGAAGAGGCCTAATCCCGGATGCCACAAACGAACAACAAGAAAAAGCGAGCACCATGCCGACAGAAAAAAGAAAGAACAAGAAACGGACATTCTGGAAAGACATTAAGTTCAAGTACAAACTGGTCATCATCAATGAGAACACCCTCGAAGAAGTGGCAGGACTGTACGTATCCAAACTTAACGGCTTCTCCATCCTTCTGTCCGTGCTGGTGGCGGTGTTCCTGGTGGCAGCCCTCATCATCGCTTTCACGCCCTTGCGCAACTACCTGCCCGGCTACATGAACAGCGAAATCCGCTCGCTGGTGGTGGAGAACGCCTTACGGGCCGACTCGCTCCAACAGGTGCTGGAACGCCAGCAACTCTACATCATGAACATACAGGATATATTCCGGGGAAACATCAGCACCGACACCGTCCGGTCCATCGACTCGCTCACCACCCTGCGCCAGGACTCGCTGATGGAACGCACCCAGCGGGAAGAACATTTCCGCAGGCAATATGAAGAAAAGGAAAAATACAACCTGACCAGCATCACGGCGCGGTCTGAAGCAGACGGCCTCATCTTCTACCGCCCCACACGCGGCATGGTCACCACGCCTTTCGATACAGGACAGAAGCACTTCGGCACAGACATCGCCGCCAATCCCGGCGAGAGCATACTGGCCGTACTGGACGGTACGGTAATCCTCAGCACCTACACGGCAGAAACGGGCTACGTGATAGAGATACAGCACATCCAGGACTTCGTATCCATCTACAAGCACTGCGGTTCATTGCTGAAGCAGGCAGGGGATGCCGTGAAAGGCGGCGAAGCCATCGCCCTGATAGGAAACAACACCGGGGAGCCGGCCATGAGCCCACACTTACATTTCGAACTGTGGCACAAAGGCAGGCCCGTGAATCCGGAACTCTTCGTCGTGTTCTGAAAGAATGAATCTATACATCAGATATGAAAATTATCCCAATGAGAACCCCAAACCCTTTTCATAAGCAACAATGAGAAAACAGATAGCCATATTAGGTTCTACCGGCTCCATCGGCACACAAGCCTTGCAGGTCATCGAGGAACACCCCGACCTGTACGAAGCCTACGTGTTAACGGCCAATAACCAGGTGGACAAACTCATCGCCCAGGCACGCAAGTTCATGCCCGAAGCCGTGGTTATCGCCAACGAAGCCAAGTATCCACAACTGAAAGAAGCCCTTGCCGACCTGCCCATCAAGGTATATGCCGGCGAAGACGCGCTTTGCCAGATTGTGGCGGAACAACCCATCGACATGGTGCTCACAGCCATGGTGGGCTATGCCGGGCTGAAGCCGACCATGAATGCCATCCGTGCCCGCAAGGCCATCGCCCTGGCCAACAAGGAAACACTGGTAGTGGCCGGGGAACTCATAGGCGAGCTGGCACGGATGAACGGCACGCCTATTCTTCCCGTCGATTCCGAGCACTCGGCCATCTTCCAATGCCTGGCAGGCGAGGGAGACAATGCCATCGAAAAGATACTGCTTACAGCCTCGGGAGGACCCTTCCGCGACTTCACTCCCGAACAACTGGCCACGGTCACCAAGGAACAGGCCCTGCATCATCCCAACTGGCAGATGGGAGCCAAGATAACCATCGATTCCGCCTCAATGATGAACAAGGGATTCGAAGTGATAGAGGCCCGCTGGCTCTTTGGCGTGCGCCCCGAACAGATAGAGGTAGTGGTACACCCTCAGTCGATTGTCCACTCCATGATCCAGTTCGAAGACGGAGCGGTCAAGGCCCAACTGGGTATGCCCGACATGCGCCTGCCCATCCAGTACGCTTTCTCCTACCCCGATCGCGTAAAGGCTTCTTTCCCCCGGCTTGACTTCACCAGGTATCCGACCCTCACCTTTGAGTCGCCCGATACCCACCGTTTCCACAACCTGGCTTTGGCCTACGAGGCTTTGCACCGGGGCGGCAACCTGCCCTGCATCGTCAATGCCGCCAACGAGGTCTGCGTCCGGGCCTTTCTCAGCGACCGCGTATCGTTCCTAGGCATGAGCGACATCATTGAACAGGTCATGAACCGCGTTGCCTTCACCGCCAGGCCCACCTATGAGGACTATGTGCAGACGGATGCCGAAGCGAGAATCGTGGCAGAAGAGTTGCTGACTATCGGCAATTTAAAGAGATAAAGAAACAAAAAGACGACAAACGTCATTCAACAAAGTAAAAAGCAAATATAACAAATGGAAACATTCCTGATTCGCGCCCTGCAACTCATCATGAGTCTTTCGCTCCTGGTGATTATCCACGAGATGGGGCACTTCCTTTTTGCCCGGCTGTTCAAGACAAGGGTGGAAAAATTCTGTCTCTTTTTCGATCCGTGGTTCACGCTGTTCAAGTTCAAGCCCAGACGAAGCGAGACGGAGTATGCCATCGGTTGGCTCCCCTTGGGCGGATATGTCAAGATAAGCGGCATGATAGACGAGTCGATGGACATAGAACAAATGAAAAAGCCGCCACAGCCTTGGGAGTTCCGCTCGAAGCCTACTTGGCAACGCTTGCTCATCATGGTAGGTGGCGTACTGTTCAACTTCCTGCTGGCCCTGTTCATCTACTCCATGATTCTGCTGACGTGGGGCGATTCGTACATTCCCGTGCAGAAGGCACCGCTTGGCATGGACTTCAACGAAACAATGCACCAAGTCGGCTTCCGCGACGGCGACGTGCTCATCTCGGCCGACGGCGTGCCTTTCGAGCGCATGGGCAGCGACCTGTTGACCTCCATTGTCGGTGCCCGCCAGGTCACCGTGATGCGCGACGGACGCGAGGCTTCGGTCTACATTCCCGAAGGACTGATGGACCGGCTGCTGGCGGACAGTGTCCGTTTTGCCGACTTCCGCTATCCGTTCGTGATAGACAGCGTGATGGCAGGACGACCCGCAGCCCTGGCCGGACTACAACCGGGCGACAGCATCGTAGCCATGAACGGGAAACCAATTACCTACTTCGAATTCCAACAAGAAATGAGTAACCGTTATCAACACACCGACAGCACCGCCCGCTCCGTCAGCCTGGCATACGTGCGTCACGGAGTGAACGACACTGTCACAATAGCCTTGGATTCTCAGTTCGGGATAGGTGTCGTCACGCAACTGAACAGACACATGCCCCTGGTGAAGCATGAATACAATTTCTTCACGGCTTTCCCCGCCGGAGCAAAGCTGGGTGTGAACACCCTGACAGGCTATGTAGACCAGATGAAGTACATCTTTTCCAAAGAAGGTGCCAAGCAACTGGGCGGGTTCGGTGCCATTGCCAGCATCTTTCCCACCACGTGGGACTGGCACCAGTTCTGGTACATGACGGCTTTCCTCAGCATCATCTTGGCTTTTATGAACATCTTGCCCATTCCGGCACTGGACGGTGGCCACCTTCTCTTCCTTGTCTACGAAATTGTGGCCCGACGCAAACCCAGCGACAAGTTCATGGAACGTGCACAGATGGTGGGAATGTTCCTGCTGCTTGCCCTGATGATATGGGCCAACTTCAACGACGTACTACGGTACCTGCTCTGACAATCAGTTCAACTTAACAAAAAACAATTATGAAGAAAATCCTATTCATCCTGTGTATCGGCCTGTTGTGCAACTGCAGCACCGAAGCGACAGAAGACTTGCTCCCTGAGAATGAAAACACGTCTCAGAATGAAAACGAAGAAGAAGAAACAGAAGAAACAGAAACAGGCAATGACGGCACTCCCAGTGACCCGGTAGCCGACTATGGCACCTGCGCCCAGGATGCCAATGCCCCCATCGGTTTTGCCACTGTCGATGTCACACCGACAGGCGGAGAGGGCGGAGAAAGCCTGACAGTGACCACAGCCGACGAATTGAAAAACGCCCTGAAACGGGAAGAGCCGCTGATTATATATGTAAAAGGTGAAATTGAGACGGACGATGTAATTTCCGTGCTGGCCACAAACAAAACTGTCCTGGGGCTGACGGGCTCTGTGCTGACCAACCCCAACCGCACGGAAGACACCTCCGGCATCCTCTATTTCAAAGAAGGGTCGGATAACCTGATTCTGCGCAACCTCACCTTCAAAAGTGCAGGAGCCTATGACGTCGACGGATGGGACAACCTCTGCATAGACGGAACGACCAACATCTGGGTGGACCACTGCGACTTCCAGGACGGAGTGGATGGCAACTTCGACTGCAAGAACGCTTCGGACAACATAGCAGTCACCTGGTGCCGTTTCCGCTATCTCATCGAACCTCTGGCAGGAGGTTCCGGCGGCAGTGATGACCACCGCTACTCCAACCTGTGGGGCAACAGCGACAGCAGTACGCAAGACCGGGGAAAACTCCGCACCACGTTCCAGTACTGCTGGTGGGATGAAGGATGCCGCGACCGTATGCCGCGCGTGCGCTATGCACAAGTCCACCTCGTCAACTGCCTTTACAGCAGTTCGGTCGCCAGCCATTGCATCGGTGCGGGCAAAGAAGCCAACGTGCTGGCTGAAGGATGTGACTTCACCGACCTGAAGTACGACAAGATTTACCGCTACTATAACGATGATGCGTTGGTGCAACTCAAGGATTGCCTTTCGTCGCTGGACGAGGACGACGAGGTTTTCAGCAACACGGCATTCACCCCACCTTACGAACTGACCAACACGGTAAGCGCCGATGAAGTAGAAAGCATTGTGAGCCAATATGCCGGAGCAACACTGAACATAACATTGGAAGAATAAAGAAAGGGCAGAAGATAGAA
>CAYPUJ010000096.1:0-10163 GCA_964413805.1 uncultured Bacteroides sp.
GATTGACGCTCTTCACCAGTCCGATGACTTCCTCCACGTGGCTCGTGTCGAAATAATTCTTCACCGAGTCGTAGTTGGTGGGCGCGGCTATCACCACGAAGTCGGCTTCGCTGTACGCCTTTGCTCCGTCCAAGGTGGCGGTCAGGTCCAGGTCCTTTTCTGCCAGATATTTCTCGATGTATTCGTCCTGTATGGGCGACTTGCGCCGGTTGATGAGTTCCACCTTTTCGGGGATTACATCCACGGCGGTTACTTTGTGGTGCTGTGCCAGAAGTGTGGCGATGCTTAGTCCCACGTAGCCTGTCCCGGCCACGGCAATCTTTACGTTCCTGTCCATTGTCATTGGTCTATCTGTTTCAAAATTCGCTGGTAAAGTGGAAACGGATGTGCTTGAAATCCGTCTGAGCCATCTGCAACACATAGCTGCTGTCCGCCAGGAACACATCCCTTCCTTCCCGGTCTTTGGCCATGTACTGATACTTGCGTTTCTTGAACGCTTCCAGTTCCGCCTCGTCGTCGCTTTCTATCCAACAGGCCTTGTACAGGCTGAGCGGCTCCCAACGGCAGGAAGCGTTATACTCGTTGAGCAAACGGTATTGAATCACCTCGAACTGCAACTGCCCGACGGTGCCGATGATTTTCCGTCCGTTAAACTGATTGACAAACAGTTGCGCCACTCCTTCGTCCATCAGCTGGTCGATGCCTTTGGCCAGTTGTTTCTGCTTCATGGGGTCGGCGTTCTCGATGTATTTGAACATTTCCGGCGAGAAGCTGGGCAAACCGCAGAAGTGCAACTTCTCCCCTTCGGTAATCGTGTCACCTATCTTGAAGATGCCGTTGTCCGGCAAACCGATGATGTCTCCCGCCCATGCCTCATCGATGGTTGTCTTGCGTTGGGCCATGAACTGCGTGGGGCTGGAGAAACGCATGGTCTTGCCGTGCCGCACATGGTAATAAGGCATGTTGCGCACAAAACGTCCCGAGCAAACCTTGCAAAAAGCCACACAGGAACGGTGATTGGGGTCGATGTTGGCCGTTATCTTAAACACGAAGCCGGTGAACTTGGGCTCTTCGGGATTCACGACACGCTCCTCGGCCTTGACAGGACGCGGACTGGGAGCTATCTCCACAAAGCAGTCCAACAGTTCCTGCACGCCAAAGTTGTTCAGCGCCGACCCGAAGAACACCGGTGCCAGCGTCCCCTTCAGGTAGTCGTCCACCTGGAAAGCGGGATACACCCCGTCTATCAGTTCCAGTTCGCCGCGCAGTTTGTCGGCCAGCTGTGTCCCGATGTGCCGTTCCAGTTCTTCGGTGTGGATGTCCACTTCCACCTTCTCCGTCACTACCTGTTTGGAGGGCTGAAACAGGTTCAGCTTACTTTCGTATATGTTATACACCCCCTTGAAGCGCACACCGCTTTCGATGGGCCAGGTCAACGGGCGGACGTGGATGTGAAGTTCCTCCTCCAGTTCGTCCATCAGGTCAAAAGGGTCTTTGGCCTCACGGTCCATTTTGTTGACGAAGATAATGACCGGCGTGTTTCGCATACGGCACACTTCCATCAGCTTCCTCGTCTGTGTTTCCACGCCTTTCGCGCCGTCTACCACGATGATTACGCTGTCCACAGCCGTCAGGGTGCGGTAGGTGTCTTCCGCAAAGTCCTGGTGTCCGGGCGTATCAAGGATGTTTATCTTGTAGTCGTGATAGTCGAACTCCATCACCGACGTGGTGACCGAAATGCCTCGCTGCTTCTCGATGTCCATCCAGTCGGAAGTGGCCGTCTTCTTGATTTTGTTGCTCTTCACAGCACCTGCCACCTGTATCTGTCCGCCAAAAAGGAGCAGTTTCTCCGTCAGCGAAGTCTTTCCGGCATCCGGATGGGCAATGATGGCAAAGGTGCGCCTCCGGGTGATTTCCATGTCTGTCGCCATAGGCCTTTCCTTTATTCAGCCGTCAGCTGGTCCACACACGCCTTCAGGCTCACTTCCCAGTGGGGAATCTCGATGCCGAACGTTTTCTTTATCTTTGTCTTGTCCAGCACGGAATATTGGGGACGGGGTGCCTTGGCCGGATACTCGTCGGTGTGCAACGGGCTGACCTTGCACGTGGTGATGCCCGCCAGGCGGTGGATGGCCACCGTGAAATCGTACCACGAACAGACGCCCTCGTTGCTGAAGTGGTAAACGCCCGGCACGATGCCCCGGTTGACGGCCGCATAAATGGCCTTTGCCAGGTCGTGGGCATTGGTGGGCGTGCCTATCTGGTCGAACACGACACCCAACGCCTCGCGTTCCCTGCCCAGGCGAATCATGGTTTTCACGAAATTGTTGCCGTAAATGGAGTAAAGCCAGGCGGTGCGGATCACCATCGCCCGCTTGCAACGGCTCAACACGGCTTCCTCTCCCTTCAGCTTGGTAAGTCCGTAAACGGAATCGGGACACGTGGGCATATCCTCCGTATAAGGCAGGTGCCCGGTCCCGTCGAACACATAGTCTGTAGACACCTGAATCATGGCCGCCCCGCAGGCTTCTGCCGCATCGGCCAGATAGCCGGGTGCAAGATGGTTCAGCTTGTCGCAAAGTTCCCGGTTGTCCTCTGCCTTGTCTACGGCGGTATAGGCGGCACAATTCACAATCACTTCCACCCCGTTTTCTTTCACATAAGCATGTACGGCCTGCTCATCGCAGATGTCCAGTTCGTGTATGTCGGTAAACAAATAGGTGTGCTGTCCGTTTTGGGCGGAGAGCACCCGCATCTCATTGCCAAGCTGTCCGTTGGCTCCGGTAACTAATATTTTCATCTTTATAATGGTTTAAAAACGTTTCTTTTCACTCCCGTCATCCTCACCACGGGGCTGAGGGGGGGAACCGGCCTAATCGTCCCACTTCAGTTCGCCTTTGCGCTCTTTGGCGTAATAGTTGGCCAGCAAAGACAGGAAACTGCTGATAGCCTTCATGGCCTTGGCCGTGTCCCCGCTGATTTCTTTCTTTTGCAGCTTGAGCAGCAGTATGCCATAGAGTGCCTCAAAACAGGTCTCCAGTTCCGGCTCATCGGGCTTCCTGTTCTTTTGCCGCAACTCCACGATGAAAGGCAATGCCTTGAAATAGGCCGCATTGTAGAACGGATACCGGGTGGATGCCAACAATGCGACATGCAGCTCACCCAACTCCTGCATGACATTGCGGTTGATTTGCAAGTGTCCTTTCTCCTTCACTCCCTCTATATGCATCATCTCTATCAGGTTGCCGTACCACTCCTCCAGTGCGGCCTGTTCTTCTGCCGGATAGCGCGTAATAATGTTGCGGCGCAAGGTGTCGATGTCACACCCGTTGGCACGAATCAGGTCTTCCACTTGCCACATATAAATAAGGTATTCGGCTATGTTTGCTTCTTTCAGTTTCTGTGCAATTTTCATTTGGCCTCCGACTCCTTTCTTCTGCTGCCCGCAACTGTCAATACAACGATTCGCCCATCAGCGTAAAAGCCAGTCCTACCAGCGACACCACCACCACTATGCTCCCGATGACGCGGTTCAACACCCAGATGCCGCGCAGGTTGAACTGCTTGCGCACCTTGTTTACAAAATAAGTGATGCCAAACCACCAGGACAAAGCCCCCAGCATTATGGCCACGTAGCCGGTGACGGCCTCGAACACCAGCACTCCTTCGCTCACAAAGGCAAAGCGGGCAAACAGCCCCACGAAGAGGAATATAATCAGCGGATTGGACAGTGAAACGGCAAATGCCGTTATGAAATTATGGAAATAAGAACCTCTGTTGGTCGATACCGGACGGATGGACTGCACCGGGTTGCTGCGGAAAGTATAGGCACCGAAGCACAGCAGCAGGATACTCCCGAAGAGTTGCAGGTAGAATATGTTCTTGTTCACATAGTCGAACACAAAGCTCATCCCATATCCCGTCAACAACGCATACGCAATGTCGCTCAACGATGCCCCCACCCCCGTGACAAAACCATACCAACGACCCTTGTTCAGCGTGCGTTGGATGCACAGCACACCCACCGGCCCCAACGGAGCGGACACGATAACGCCTATGATAAAGCCTTTCCACAAGATGTCGATTATGGTCTCTATTTGAATCATGGCTGCAAATATCGTACTTTTTTGCGAGGAGAGAAAACTTTTCAGGAATTTCGTCGGCAAAGCGCAACCGTCTTTCCGCGATATACAGGAAATGGAACAACGTACTGCGAACATCCTGTCAGCAATCCGACGGAACTTCCGAAAGGCAAAGACAAGGCGAAACTTCAATTGACAATATGCCATCCGTCTCACTGAAAAACGAAACAGAAATCCATGTTTAGTATCGTTTTCATGACAAGCCTGTTTTTCAAGAATACACAACCTGAATTGCACATCGCATAAATATGTTGCAAATATGCAATTGTTCTGCATACATTTCCATGTTTATGCGTCCCGTATGCAGGAATCACGTGTCATCTGCTTCTTCCGCACCTGTACGGAAACCGGTCCGTGCCTGCACGAAACATCTCCCATGCCTGTATGGAACAACCGGGATACCTGCATCGTACCCGGATCATCCTTGCATCCGTCGGGGAAGTTACCCGGATGGAACAAAAAAACAGCATTTTTTGCTTCCAGAAGAAAGCTGTTTCTTCAAATTCAGATGTAAACATTTCGCTATCTCCGTATAGAGCAACGGAATACGGAATTTCGCTTCAAAAAATGGAAGCCAATGCACCGGTGCACGGAAATACGCGATTCTCGTGCGTTCCGGAAAACAAATTGTCATTTTGACACCCTCCGCCCAACGCCCCTTGGACAGCAGGAAGGCTTTATTATCAAATCAGTCTGCACGCCACGTTTTGATTTAAATCTTGTTAACGAAATTCAAATCCGACAAAAAGGCAAAAGTCTTTGGGCAAAATACTCTAAATTTGGGCAATTTTTTAAACTTCTAAATATAAACAAATGGCAACAAAAGAAAACATTAAACCGGCGACCGGCCGCTTGGGTGTGTTGGTAGCAGGTGTAGGTGGCGCAGTAGCCACCACCATGATAACCGGCGTACTGGCAGCCCGCAAAGGTCTTGCCAAAGCAATCGGTTCTATCAGTCAGATGGCTACCATGCGCATCGGACAAGGCGAAGAGAAACTCATCAAGGACATTGTCCCCCTGGCAAATCTGGACGACATCGTGTTCGGCGGATGGGATATATTCCCCGATAACGCTTACGATGCGGCAATGTATGCCGAAGTCCTGAAGGAGAAAGACCTGAACCTTGTCAAAGAAGAACTGCAAGCCATCCGACCGATGACAGCCGCTTTCGACCACAACTATGCAAAACGCCTGAACGGCACACACATCAAGCAAGCCGCCACACGTTGGGACATGGTGGAACAGTTGCGCGAAGACATACGCAACTTCAAGGCGGCCAATCAGTGTGAACGCATCGCCGTACTGTGGGCAGCAAGCACGGAAATCTTCATCCCGATGACCGACGAACACCAATCACTGGCAGGATTGGAGAAGGCCATGAAGGAAAACAACACGGAAGTCATTCCGCCCAGCATGTGCTATGCGTATGCGGCCATTGCCGAAGGTGCCCCCTTCATCATGGGAGCCCCCAACCTTTGCGTAGACATACCCGCCATGTGGGAATTCTCCCAAAAGATGAACGTACCCATTGCTGGCAAAGACTTCAAGAGCGGACAGACGCTGATGAAAACCGTACTGGCACCCATGTTCAAGACCCGTATGCTGGGAGTCAGCGGCTGGTTCTCGACCAACATCCTGGGCAACCGCGACGGAGAAGTGCTTGACCAGCCGGAGAACTTCAAGACAAAAGAGGTCAGCAAACTGTCGGTCATCGAAAACATCTTCGAACCGGAAAAGTTCCCCGACCTGTATGGAGATGTCTACCACAAAGTGCGTATCAACTATTATCCTCCACGGAAAGACAACAAAGAAGCGTGGGACAATATCGACATATTCGGCTGGATGAACTATCCGATGCAAATCAAAGTCAACTTCTTGTGCCGCGATTCCATCCTGGCAGCCCCCATCGCCCTCGACCTGGTGCTCTTCAGCGACCTGGCATTGCGTGCAGGAATGGGCGGCATCCAGACGTGGTTATCGTTCTTCTGCAAGAGTCCGATGCACGACTTCGAACACCAACCCGTGCACGATTTGTTCACCCAATGGAGAATGGTGAAACAAACCATCCGAGAAATGATAGGCGAACAATCATCCAGCTATCTGGATTAACCGGAACAGAAAGTAATCAAGATGGTAAGGCGTGCCACGCGCCTTACCATCGTTAGTATTACCAGCAAATGAACAGACAACCACCCTTCTTGCCTTTCCTCATAGCCACCGGTTTCGGCAGCGGCCTTTCCCCTTTCGCTCCGGGAACCGCCGGGGCATTGCTTGCCACACTCGTCTGGGCAGGTCTTTCTTTCCTTGTTTCTCCGACCAACCTGATTTGGATAACGGTGGCCATGATACTGTTTTTCACCGCGACCGGCATTTGGGCCACAAACCGCGTTATTCCCTACTGGGGAAAGGACCCTTCGCGGGTGGTAATAGACGAAATGGTGGGTGTGTGGCTGGCATTGCTGGCCGCACCGGCAGGACACATCGGATACATGGCAGGAGCCTTTCTCCTGTTCCGCATATTTGACATATCCAAACCACTCGGAATACGCCGGATGGAACGTTTCTCCGGAGGTCTTGGGGTCATGATGGACGATATTCTGGCGGGTGTCTACAGCTTTATTCTCTTAATAGGAGCAAGATGGTTGATAGGGTGAGACAAAGGAACAGGATAGCCTATTGGCGACAAGCAGTCTGGGTGTTCTTCAAAGCCCAGGTGTCGGCCCAATTTGCCAGTATCGTCGATTTCCTGGTTACTATCCTGCTGGTAAAACTATTCGGCATATTTTATTTGTATGCCACCTTCTCCGGCTCTGTGGCAGGAGGAATCGTGAACTGTGCCATCAACTACAAGTGGGTATTTCACTCAAAAGAATGCAAAAAGCTGCATGTAGCTTTAAAATACTTTGCGGTCTGGGGATGCAGCATTCTGCTAAACACGTGGGGCACATTCGTTCTGACGGAATGGCTGACAACCCTCCAATGGGTCAACAAATTATTGGGTTACTATGTGGACAACGTGTTCATCGTAACCAAAATATTCATGGCAATACTGGTGGCCTTTCTCTGGAACTACCAGATGCAGCGTGTCTTCGTTTATCGCAACCATAACATCAAACGATTCTGGAAGCAATACTTTGAGAACAAAAACAGATGAATATGAAGTATAGAGACTACTTGCAACAACTGATTTACAAAATCATCAATCCTGCTGTGCACAGCATGATTAAAATGGGTGTCACACCCAATTTCATTACGACCACCGGTCTGATATTGAACATTGCGGCCGCAGGCGTGTTCCTGTATGCCGGCATCCGGGAACCGGGCAACCTGGCATACGTGGGATGGGCAGGCGGCCTTGTCCTGTTTGCCGGTCTGTTCGACATGATGGACGGGCGGGTGGCACGGGTCGGCTACATGACCTCCACCTTTGGCGCATTGTACGACTCGGTGCTCGACCGCTACAGCGAACTGGTCACTTTGTTCGGCATCTTCTATTACCTCAATCTGCAAGGGTATCTGTGGGGCTCTGTCATCACATTCATTGCCCTGATCGGCTCGCTGATGGTGAGCTACGTAAGGGCACGGGCCGAAGGACTGGGGCTGGACTGCAAAGTGGGACTGATGCAACGTCCCGAACGTGTCGTGTTGACCAGCATAGGTGCCATCTGTTGCGGGATTTTCAGCAAGTGCAAGGTGTTTGACCCCATCTACCTGCTGATTGCCCCACAGATTCTGATTGCAGTTCTGGCCAACTGGACGGCCTTTGCCAGAATAAGCCACTGCCACAAACTGTTAAAGCAGAAGCAATGAGCATAAGAAAGATTCTTCCACCGGCAAAGGAGGCTCTGACGGTCGTCATCATCCTGGCTGCGTTCCTGGTTCTGACCGGCATCTTCATCGGATTGCGCTCCGAACATTTTCTCATGGCCGCATTGTTCCTCGTGCTTTTCTTTGCAGGAACCACCATGCGCAAACTGGCAGTAGCCTTGTTGCCCTTCATTGTCTTTGCCGTTTCTTACGATTGGATGCGGGTCTTCCCCAACTACGAAGTGAACCCGATCGATGTAAAAGGATTGTACGAAGCAGAAAAAGCACTGTTCGGCATTACGCAGGAAGGCGTGACACTGACCCCGTGCGAGTTTTTCGCCCAACACCACTGGGCTGCGGCAGACGTGATGGCAGGCATATTCTACCTGTGCTGGGTGCCCGTACCAATCGCTTTCGGCATCGGACTCTACCTGAAAGGAAAACGGAGCCTTTACCTCAAGTTTGCCATGGTGTTCCTGCTGGTCAATCTGATAGGCTTTGCCGGTTACTACATTCACCCGGCTGCTCCCCCCTGGTATGCCATGAACTACGGGTTTGAGCCACAACTCGACACGCCGGGCAACGTAGCCGGACTGGGACGGTTTGACGCATTGCTGGGCTGCAACATCTTCCACTCCATCTACGGACGGAATGCCAACGTGTTTGCAGCCGTGCCCTCGCTTCATGCCGCCTACATGGTGGTTGCCCTGGCTTATGCCTGCATAGGGCGTTGCCCGGTGTGGCTGAAAGCCGTGTTTGCCGTCATCATGGCAGGCATCTGGTGGACAGCCATCTACTCCGGGCATCACTATGTGATAGATGTTCTCCTGGGCATCACTTGCGCCTTGCTCGGCATACTGGTGTTTGAACAAGGACTGATGCGGTGGGGCGTGTTCCGGCGATTCTTCGAACGGTACAGCCGGTATATCGCGGCAACGCCCGCCCGATAGTCCCGACGCCCGACTCTTTACCCGGACAACCGGGGATATTGTTTAACTTTATACATATACCTTACAATGAATAACTTTGTTTTTTACAGCCCGACCGAATTTGTGTTCGGGAAGGCCACAGAGGACCGGACCGGGACATTGGCCCGCAAACACGGTGCGCACAAAGTGATGCTGGTCTACGGAGGCGGTTCGGTGGTACGGAGCGGCCTGCTGGACAGGGTGAAACAGACACTGACAGAAGCAGCCATCCCGTTTTGCGAAATGGGTGGCATACAGCCCAACCCCATCGACACGAAAGTGTATGAAGGCATCAGCCTGTGCCGCGAGGAACAGGCTGACATGCTGATAGCCGTGGGCGGAGGTTCGGTCATCGACACGGCCAAAGCCATTGCGGCCGGTGTGCCCTATGAAGGAGATTTCTGGGACTTCTTCACCGGCAAGGCCCAAGTGACCCGTGCACTGAAGGTGGGAGTGGTGCTGACCATACCCGCAGCAGGCAGCGAAGGTTCGGGCAACAGCGTCATCACCAAGACGGAAACACTCCAGAAGCTGAGCCTTCGCGCTCCCGAAGTGCTGCGCCCCGTTTTTTCCATCATGAACCCGGAACTGACCTACACCCTCCCACCCTTCCAGACCGCCTGCGGCATCTGCGACATGATGATACACATCATGGAACGCTACTTCACCAACACGAAAGACGTGGAAATCGGCGACCGCCTGTGCGAAGGGACGCTGATGGCCATCATCAAGGAAGCCTGTCGCGTAAAGCAACAGCCCGACAACTACGGCGCACGTGCCAACCTCATGTGGTGCGGCATGATTGCCCACAACGGCACGTGCGGCATCGGTTGCGAAGAAGACTGGGCTTCACACTTCCTGGAGCACGAGATAAGCGCCCTCTACAACGTGACACACGGTGCAGGACTCGCGGTCATCGTGCCCGCCTGGATGACCTTCATGGCAGAACACCACCCCGAAAAGATTGCCCAACTGGCCAACCGCGTGTTCGGTGTCCCCCTGTCGGACGACAAAAAGGAAACGGCATTGAAGGGCGTCTCCCACCTGAAACACTTCTTCCGCAGCCTGGAACTGCCCGTCAGCTTCCGGGAACTGGGCATTGAAAAGCCCGACATCGACCGGCTGGTGGAAAACCTGCACCGTAACAAGGGTGAACGCGTAGGCTACTACGTCCCACTGACACGCGAAGACAGCCGTGCCATCTACTGCCTGGCACTGTAAGGCAATCACCTCCATCATACTTATT
>CAYPUJ010000097.1:0-9956 GCA_964413805.1 uncultured Bacteroides sp.
GGCACAAAACACAGCTTCCGACGGATTTCCCGTTTTTTATATTAACTTTGCCGAAACCGGAACAAAACAGAATGTTTCATGACAGATTACCCGCAACTTATCGTTTATAAAGCTTCGGCAGGTTCTGGAAAGACCTTCACGCTCGCTGTACAATACATCAGGCAACTTATCGAAGACCCGCATGCGTTCCGCCGGATCCTGGCAGTAACCTTCACCAACAAGGCTACTGCTGAAATGAAGAACCGCATTCTGGAACAGCTTTACGGACTGGCATACGGGCTTCCGAACTCAGACAGCTACCTGAAAGAACTACAAAAGACTTCTACACAAGGCGAGGACGAAATACGCCATGCCGCCAAACAAGCCCTGCACAACATCATCCATGACTACAGCCGTTTCCGTATCGAAACCATTGACTCTTTTTTCCAGGCGGTTTTGCGCAACTTGGCACGTGAACTGGAATTGGAAGCCAACATGAACATTGAGTTAAACAATGCGGATGTACTCTCGGACGCTGTCGATGCCATGCTTGAGAAACTGGATCGCAACTCACCTGTACTTGCCTGGCTGTTAGAGTATATTGAAGAACGTATCTCCGATGACAAGCGTTGGGACATATCGGGAGAGATAAAGGGTTTCGGGCATAATATCCTAGACGAATGCTATATGGAAAAAGGAGAAGGACTAAGACGCAAACTTGCTGACCCACAGTTTATTCCCACTTACCGGCAGAAGTTACGGGAGATACGCGAAGAAGCATTGGAAGAAATGAAAGGATTCAGCGACCAGTTCCAAGGCATATTGGAGATGAACGGACTGTCCCCTACCGATCTGAAAAACGGATCACGTGGCATTGGAAGTTATTTCAACAAACTTGCCAACGGAAACTTGGGCAAAGACATCCGCAATGCTACCGTGGAGGATTGCATGGGAAGCAAAGAGAGTTGGGCAAGCAAGACCTCCCCCACACGCGGCACCATACTTGCACTTGCCGAAAGCGAGTTGATTCCACTCCTGAAAACGGCAGAGGATTACCGTCCGAAGAACAACATGTTGGTCAACTCGTGCAACCTTTCATTGCGATACCTGAACAACTTACGCCTGCTTACCCACATTGACAAAGAAATGCGACTCCAGAACCAACAACACAACCGCTTCCTCCTTTCCGACACGAATGCCTTGTTGCACAGCTTGATGCGTGAAGGGGATGCTTCATTTGTCTACGAAAAAATAGGTACCAGCATCCATACGGTGATGATAGACGAATTTCAAGATACCTCACGCATGCAATGGGAGAACTTCCACCTGTTATTGGAAGAAAGCCTGGCACAGAAAGAAGGGAGCCTCATCGTAGGCGACGTCAAACAGAGTATCTACCGCTGGCGGAACGGAGATTGGAAAATTCTTGCCGGACTGGGTAATGACCCGTCCCTGCGTATACGGGAGCTGACCCTAAAAACCAACTGGCGAAGTGAAGCACGCATCGTCCGTTTCAACAACGAAATATTCACCGAAGCTTGCCATGCCCTGAATCGGCGTTACGAAGAAGAAACAAAACAACCTTGCCTGCACCTTCTCAATGCTTATAATGATGTTTGCCAGGAAACCCGGAAAAAGGAAACAAAAGGATATGTGAAACTGACCTTCCTGCCCGATACCAAGGAATACCCGTATGCCGAAGCCACATTACAAGGACTTGCCAATGAAGTGGATACACTCGTCAAGCAAGGCATACGCCCCCGTGACATTGCAATCCTGGTACGCAAGAACAAGGTTATCCCTGCCATAGCTGACTACTTCGACCGGCATACAACTTACCATATCGTTTCGGACGAAGCATTCCGCCTCGACGCATCTTCGACGGTCTGTATGATAATGGACGGGCTCCGGAAACTGGCTTACCCCGAAGACCGCATTGCCGGAGCACAACTTGCCGTGGCATACCAGCACAAAATCCTGCATACGGACATAGATATAAACCGTGTGTTGCTGGACGGCATAGATTCCTATTTGCCCGATGGATTCACGCTCCAGGCGGAAGAGCTTAGGCTGATGCCTTTGTATGAACTGATAGAAAAGCTTTTCCTGCTGTTCGACATGCACCGCGTCGGGCATCAGGATGCTTATTTGTGCGCCTTCTACGATGCCGTAATCGAATACATACAACTACACTCATCCGAATTGACGGCCTTCATCGCATATTGGGACGAAAGCCTGCACGAGAAAACCATTCCGTCAGGCGAAATTGAAGGCATACGCATCCTTTCTATCCACAAATCAAAAGGACTGGAGTTCCATACTGTCCTACTCCCTTTCTGCGACTGGAAAATGGAAAGCGAAACCAACAACCATTTGGTATGGTGCTCTGTCGCAGGAACGGGAGAGAAAACCGACCTATCTCCTTTCAACGAACTGGATATCGTGCCGGTAAACTATTCTTCTGCCATGGCAGACTCTGTTTTTCGGGACAGTTATCAGGAAGAACGCCTCCAGCTGTGGATAGACAATCTGAACCTGCTCTACGTCGCATTCACCCGTGCCTGCAAGAACCTTGTCGTATGGGGAAAGGCAAAACAAAAAGGGACTGTTTCAGAACTGCTTGCTCAAGCTGCTCCGGAACTCACAATATGGGATCCATACGAAAAAGAAACGACAGATGATGATGCACCCTATACATATACGTACGGGGAATGTTGCCCATCGGAAGAAAAGCAGGAAAAACATTCGGACAATCCGTTGGCTGCCTGCCATGAAAGCCTGACCATACGAGTGGAATCAATTGAAACACGTGTCGAATTCAAACAGTCCAACCGTTCCGCCGACTTTATACGTGGAGAAGAGGAAGATGCGAACAGGGAAAGCTACATCCGTCAGGGACAATTGCTGCACCAGGTATTCGCTTCCATTGAAACCGAGGCCAACTTATCCAAAGCCATAGAACAACTCACATTCGAAGGTGTATTGGAATCGGATGAACAGGCAAAGCAGATAGAAAAACTGGCACGCCGGGCACTCGGCCATCCGAAGGTAAAGGATTGGTACAGCGGAAGCTGGCAACTCTACAACGAATGCAGCATCATCTATGCCGATGAAACAGGCGGACTCCAGACACGACGTCCGGACCGTGTGATGATGAAAGGCGGGGATGTAGTGGTGGTAGACTTCAAGTTCGGAAAGAAAAAGGAAAGTTATCGCCGGCAAGTACAGGAATACATGCAACTGCTTTACGGCATGGGATACCGTCGGATACAAGGCTATTTGTGGTACGTGTTTGCCAACGAACTGGAAAGTGAATCTAACACACAGTCATCCTGACCCTGTTATGCGCCATTCTGTTTGAAAGCCGGGTATTACAAAGACACGTCCCGATAAGCGAAGGATGTAAATAAAACTGTATCAGCAAGTGATAGAAACACTCATTTTACTGATACAGTTTATTTACATCTTCTACACAACCTGATTCTCTTTATTGAGGATTCTGCTGCAGATTACTGTTCGTCAACATAGCCTCATTCGGTATCGGATACAGGTTCCTGTTCTCATTGCTCTTGTCGTGCGAGAACCATGATTTCGTAGTGAAAACACCGAAACGGATCATATCCTGCCGACGACGTCCTTCCTGACAGAATTCCCATCCCAGTTCGTCCAGGAAACGGCCATATTTTATATCCGCGCCGCCTTCAAATGTCTCCATATTCTCATCACGACGGCCGTAATCGTAACAACTTCCTTCTTCCAATTGCTGGTCGGTTACGGTTGCATCATTGATGTCTTCGAAAGCACGCTTACGCACTTCCGTAACCAATGCACCTGCACCGGATTGCCCCGAACGCATCAGGGCCTCAGCTTTCATCATCAGGACATCTGCATAACGGAGCAATGGCCAATCATTGCTCAAACGGTTGGTAATGCCTATCGCATATTCAAACTTCCCCCAACGATACCCGTCATCTACGTCCGAAGCATCAATAGAAGGAACCGAATTCGTATAAATCAATGGTCCTCCACCGTCACTCCGTTCCAGAATTTCGCCGGAATAAGTATACTGCTGTCCTTGAATATAGTTCAGATCCAGACGAAGGTCATTGGGATGGAAGGTATCGATAAACTGTGGTATGGCACATACTCCACCCCACGGCCTTTCCGTAAACTGGTATGTATCCTGGTTTTCGGGAGCCAATGTATACATGTGGAAATCAAAAGCATTCCAGTCTGTTACATATATCTCATCAAAGGGCAGTGCAAAAATTATCTCTTTCGAGTTTTCATTATCCGTTACAAATACATCTTTCTGATTCGATTCCAACGCATATTCACCCGATGATTCGGCAAAATCGATGACTGCATCACATTCATCAATGCACTTCTGCCATTGCGCCGTACCTGCCCACACTTCGGAATTCAGATACATTTTTGCCAGCAAGGTATGGGCAGCCCATTTATTGAAACGGCCGTAATAATATCCACGCGGAGTTTCCGACAACAAATCAATGTTCTCCGTTATCTCTTCTACAATAAAATCGAACACCTCCTTACGTGTAGCTTGTTCAGGCAATGAAGTATCTTTAAAATCCGTCACAATAGGCACGTTCCCGTACAAGTCAACCAATATGTAGTAATAGGATGCGCGCAATACTTTCAGTTCAGCGACCAAAGGTTCTCTGGTTTCTTCGTCCACCGGAATGTCACCGTCTTCTATCTGTGAAAGGATGCGGTTGCAGGTATTGATACCGGTATAGGTACGGCTCCATCCCTGCAATACGCCGTCATCTTCAGTCGTCCACGCATGTTCATGCCAACGCTTGTAGATATAGCCGTCCACCCAACCGATTCCGTCACGGGCCGGAATCACATCCTGATCGGCACAAAGCTCTTGCGCACGGACAACTCCATTCCATAGCAGCATGGTTTCGCGCCATGGAATATAAGCAGCATTTACCAGATAACTGACTTCTTCTTCTGTTTCAGGCGAATAGTCTTCAGATACCACCTGACCGTAACTTTCATCCAACAAATTGGTGCATGAGTTCCCGCCTGCCATCAGCAAAGCCATCAAACCAATTGAACACAACTTATTATTAATCATCTTTTTCATTGTAGCAAATATTAAAAGTTAGAATTTGACATTGACTCCCAGAGTAAACGAACGCGATGTCGGATACCTGTCACGCGTATCATATCCCGGAGTCAATCCGTCTGTAGATACTTCTGGGTCAAGGCCCTGATAACCTGTAATAGTAAACGTATTCAATACAGAGGCATAAAGGCGCAAAGACTTAATGTATTTCCCTATTTTGCCGAAGTTATAACCTAATGTAATGTTGTCTATTTTCCAATAATCGCCATCTTCCACATAATAACTATTGAATTCCGGTTCCACGTCAGGGCTCAGCGTATGCTTGCCAAATACCAAATGGTTGACAGACTTCAAACGATTTTCGACACGTGAATTCTTTACGTTCTCATAGTTCATGCGTGCACCGTTGATAATCTGAAACCCGAATGCCCCACGCATGGTAATTGCCAAATCGAAATTCTTGTACCGGAAATTGTTGTTCCATCCTGCATAATATTTCGGCAAACCATTACCGATAACGTGCTTGTCTTCCGGATCGTGAGAGAAATCTTCATAATTGACCAGGTTGCCGTTGCGGTCTTCATAAATCCAACGTCCCTCACTATCTACATCGACAACTTTGAACCCGTAAAAATTACCTATACTTTCGCCTACCTGTACACGATGAGACACGGTAGTCTGGCCGGAATATTCCACCGTACCCGTATCAAAATAATCATAATCAGACTTGAATACACTGCCTGAAAGGCTTTTCAGCTTATTCGAATTGAAAGAGAAGGTGACCGTCGTACTCCATTCGAATTTCTGTGTCTGCACCGGAATCACGTTTACCAATATTTCGACACCTTTGTTTTCCATCTTACCGCCATTGGCAGTAGTCGTATTATAAAGGTTAGGGGGAGTTGCCACGGTATAGTCATAAATCAGTCCGTCAACCAGACGGTAATAATAATCAATGGTACCCGACAAACGTCCTCCCCAAGACACCCAGTCAATACCTACGTTGGTTTCTTTCTTTTCCTCCCAACGCAAATCCGGATTCGCATTGGAAGCCGGGACGATGGTCTGAATCCATTCGCCGTTTACATAGGCATACGAACCATATCCCAACATCGCCACACCCAAGAATGATTCGGCAGGTTGCGAACCTGTCACACCATAGCCGACACGGAGTTTCAAGTCGTCAAAAATCCTTTGATTTTTCATGAATGACTCTTCAGTGACTCTCCATCCCAATGAAACAGAAGGGAACAATCCCCATGCATTGTCCGTACCCCACAGCTGACTGGCTCCTTCATAACGTAAAGCAGCCATAAACAGGTAACGGTCTTTCCATGCATAGGTGGCACGACCGAAGAAACCAATCAGGTTCGTGCGAGTCTTGCTCGAACCGGCACTGGCCAATCCTTCCTTCAATGCCGAGCCGATACCAATATTATGCCAGCCACCGAAATAATCATCCTGGAAACCATAATTATCAAAATAACTGTATTCATAATCGGTCTCATCATAGGTATAACCGCCCAAAACGGAGAACGTATGGTCGCCGATGGTCTTGTTGTACTGGGCTGTCAGCTCCATCAGTTTTTCCATATCCGTATATCCGCCGACCGATGACCATCCGTTCTTGTGGTCACGCAAGGCCGAAATATGATTTTGTGTCTCACTGTATCCACGGTTCATATTTTCGCGCGTGTAAGAGAACATGGCTGTCAATGTCAGGTCTTGAATGGGATTGTACATGATACTTCCATTATACCGCAACTCGGTTTTCTTCACATTGCCACTGGACTCATACAGCAATGCCAAAGGATTTTCATATTCGAACTTGTTGACATTCTCATACCATGAACCATCTTCGTTGCGTATCGGTTCGGTCGGGTTACGACGGGTTGCTTGGGCGTAAATGCTGCCATTGAAACTTCCACCGCTCGATGTAGACTCCGCCTGGCTCTTTTTCCCGAAAACACCGAATTTCAGCCTCACCTTGTCGTCAAACATCCGGTGCGTTATCTCGATACGCCCCTGAAAATTGTCAAAATCCGATTTCTTCATCGTTCCCTGACGGGCAGCGTAGTTGAGATTGGCGATGTAACTGGTCTGCGAACTGCCTCCCATCAACGACAAGTTATGGACATGGGTCACCGGAGTGCGGGTAATTGCATCCACCCAATCAGTGTCGTAACCATAATCATAATCCGGATACAAAGCCGCAAACTCACGCCCGCTCAGCATTTCCAGCTTTTTTGCCATCATAGACGTGCTGACATATCCGTTATATTCTACAGAACAGATGTCTCCACCCTTCGCCTGCTTGGTTGTAATCAGAATCACACCATTCGTACCACGTGTACCATAGATGGCAGCCGCCGAACCGTCTTTCAGCACATCTACACTTTCCACATCTTCCGGAGCCACTGTGCTCAAATCGCCAGGGACTCCGTCAATCAATACCAACGGGTCTGTATTTGCGCCACCGATTGTATTGGTACCTCTCAAACGAATCTGCGTACTGCCGGACGGATCACCGCTCGGATTGGTAATGGCCAGACCGGCTATCTTCCCTTGAATCATCTGACCAACATCCTTGACAGCTCCTTTCACGAAGTTATCCGCCTTTACACTCGCCACCGCACTGGTCACGTCGCCTTTACGCTGGGTACCGTAACCGATTACGACCACCTCGTCCAACAACTCGGTGTCTTCTCGCATGGTAATTATCAATGTCTTATTTGCCTGGGCCTGCAGACGTTCGGATTTGAAACCGATAAATGAAATTTCAAGCATGGCATTAGTTGCAACGTCTAATGAAAAATTACCGTCAAAGTCTGTAATCGTCCCGTTTGTGGTCCCTTCTTCTTTTACAGAGGCTCCGATGACCGGATCGCCCTCCTTATCAATCACTTTACCAGTTACTTTCAACTGCTTGCCCGACTGCTGCCCGGAAACCAATGATTCAGCTTTCTTGATAATGACGCTTTTCCCCTGTATTTCATAGCTTAGTCCATTCTGTCCCTTCAGGATTTGTTCCACGACATTTTCTATAGATGCATTTTGGACAGAAATCGAAACTGGCTCGTCGGTATTCAAGTCTACAGAAGAAAAAACGAATGAATATCCCGAAACTTTTTTAAGCTGTTCGATAGCCTCCTTTACAGTCACATCGCCGGTTTCCAAAGATATAGATTGCGAGAATACCGACACATTTATACACAATGCCGCCGAAACAGCCAAGATTATTCTTTTCAAGTTTCTCATGATTAACAATTAGATTTTTAGATTAATAATAGGTTTTTTAGCGGTATATATAATCATATACACACTTCACTTTGACACAATGTCTTACTTATCCGGAGCATAGTTTTTCCATAATACATACATTTTTTAAGTTTAACATCAGTTTATTTTCAACGAGGGCCTTGCGACACCCGAATCGGTTGTATTGTATAAGAAATTTATCGGAGTAACGTTCTAATAAATTATATATTTCCCATCTTCGTATTTATAACGCATCTGATTGGTTGAAGCCATCACATTCAACACTTCTTCTATCGTGTTACCTTGAATGGAAAAACTTCCGTAAAAACGCTTGTCGCATATCGAATCTGCTACCTCTACCCAGACATCAAAGCTGCGTGTCAAACGCTTGGCAATCACATCCAACTGCAGCTCATCGAAAAGCAACTCGTTGTTTATCCATGCACTGGCATTACCAAATTTCGACCGGACTTTACTCATCTTCCCCGTTTCCTTGTCGAAAACAATCTGCTCATCGGGATATAGATACATTCCGGAATCATCTGCCTCCTGCGCGTTGAATACTTTTACTCTTCCTTCTTTCAGGTCGACCATCGCCGATGCATCTTCGGCATAATTGTGAAAATTAAATTTCGTACCCAGCACCACAACATTCACTTCCTTCGTACACACTTCGAAAGGTGTCTTTGTGTCGTGTGCCACCTCAAAATAGGCTTCCCCGTCCAGTTTTACACTTCGCACATCCTTACCGAAAGAACTGGGATAAATCAAACGGCTTTGTGAATTCAGCCAAATCCTGGTTCCATCCGACAATTTCAATTCAGCCCTTTGCCCCGCAGGAACAAATACAGACTGGTACTTATCATACGTCGTCTTGCTATTCCACCAGTAATTGCTGCCCCAAAATACCAAAACGAAGATAGCGGCCACCTTCAACATTTCAACAACCAGCCTCCTGCCCCAAGCCGCCACTTTTGTTTTTACGTGTGAACCAGGCTGTACGGAAGACCTCCACACCACGATGTCATACAACTTGCGTTGTGCCATATACTCGCGCAGGTGTTTAGGGCTTTCGTCAATCCATTCCGCCACTTGTTTCCGTTCGGCTTCAGTCGCATTTCCAGCTATATATCGTTGCAATAATCGGGCATCCATATTTCGGGTAGTTTAGTAAGATAACGACTGAAGAGGCGACTACCCTAAATGGAGAAAACAAAAAAATCAGGATCAGCCAGTTCTCACAAGTGAAGATGAGGGAAGAAAAACGCCAGCAAAGGCAAATAATCTTTCAACGACACACGAAGTGCCTTCAAGGCTTTCGATATGTGATATTCCACACCCTTGACCGAGATGCCCAATGCTTCGGCTATCTCGCGGTTCGATTTCTCTTCGAAACGGCTCATGACAAAAACACGGCGGGTCTGTTCGGAAAGTTGATAAAGAGTTTGATTCACGATGCGTCCGATTTCGTCCGAAAAAATATCTTCGGGTGAACAAGCCTCCAAGGTAGAAATACGAAGCGAAATTTCGCGGTTCTGCCACTCGGCAAGCGATGCGAAAGCAGAAGCCTTCACCTGTTCATGCTTCAGCCAGTCGAGCGCTTTGTTTTTCAGGATGGTAA
>CAYPUJ010000098.1:0-9558 GCA_964413805.1 uncultured Bacteroides sp.
ATAAATAAGAGAAAGCTATGGCTAAAGAGAAATTCGAACGTACCAAACCTCACGTTAACATTGGTACAATCGGTCACGTTGACCACGGTAAGACTACTCTGACGGCAGCCATTACAAAGGTGCTTGCCGAAAGAATCAAGGGAAATGAAGGTAATGTCAGATCGTTCGACCAGATCGACAACGCTCCTGAAGAAAAGGAACGTGGTATTACCATCAACACCGCACACGTAGAGTATGAGACTGAAAACCGTCACTACGCTCACGTAGACTGCCCGGGACACGCTGACTATGTGAAGAACATGGTTACGGGTGCTGCCCAGATGGACGGTGCCATCATCGTGGTAGCTGCTACGGACGGTCCGATGCCTCAGACCCGCGAACACATCCTGCTGGCCCGTCAGGTGAACGTGCCCAGACTGGTTGTATTCATGAACAAGTGTGACATGGTGGACGACCCCGAAATGTTGGAGTTGGTTGAGATGGAAATGCGTGAGTTGCTGTCTGCATACGAGTTCGATGGTGACAATACTCCTTTCATCCAGGGTTCTGCCCTCGGTGCACTGAACGGTGTTGCCAAATGGGAAGACAAGATCATGGAACTGATGGAAGCTTGCGACACTTGGATTCCGCTGCCTCCGCGCGACATCGACAAACCTTTCCTGATGCCGGTTGAAGACGTGTTCTCCATCACAGGTCGTGGTACCGTTGCTACCGGCCGTATCGAAGCTGGTGTCATAAAGGTAGGCGACGAAGTGGAAATCCTCGGTTTGGGCGAAGACAAGAAGTCTGTTGTAACGGGCGTTGAAATGTTCCGCAAATTGCTGGACGAAGGCGAAGCCGGTGACAACGTAGGTCTGCTGCTCCGTGGTATCGACAAGAACGAAATCAAGCGTGGTATGGTGCTTTGCAAGCCGGGTCAAATCAAGCCCCACAGCAAGTTCAAAGCTTCCATCTACGTGCTGAAGAAAGAAGAAGGTGGCCGTCACACTCCGTTCCACAACAAATATCGTCCCCAATTCTATCTGCGCACCATGGACTGCACCGGTGAAATCGGTTTGCCGGAAGGCGTAGAAATGGTGATGCCGGGCGACAACGTGGAAATCACAGTGACGCTGATTTATCCGGTAGCCCTGAACGTAGGTCTGCGTT
This sequence comes from uncultured Bacteroides sp., assembly GCA_964413805.1. Taxonomy (GTDB): domain Bacteria; phylum Bacteroidota; class Bacteroidia; order Bacteroidales; family Bacteroidaceae; genus Bacteroides. The sequence goes on from CAYPUJ010000098.1 coordinate 1,150, forward strand.
TCGCTATCCGCGAAGGTGGCCGCACGGTAGGTTCCGGTCAGATCACAGAAATTCTTGACTAAAGAATAGTCTTCATCTACCATTCATCAGTTCCCGGCGTTTCTGCTGCCGGGAACTGATTATGTTCCTACGGGAGTAGCTCAGTCGGTAGAGCACCGGTCTCCAAAACCGGGTGTCGGGAGTTCGAGCCTCTCCTCCCGTGCTAATATTATCGAAATGAAGAAGATTGTAGCATATTTTAAAGAATCATACGACGAACTTGTCCATAAAGTGTCGTGGCCTACGTATTCTGAACTTACTAACAGTGCAGTAGTTGTTTTATATGCTTCCCTACTTATTGCAGTGGTAGTGTTCGTGATGGACTTCTGTTTCCAGCACGTGATGGAATTTGTTTATCCACATTAAAGAGCAAGGAAAAATGTCTGAGGTTGAAAAGAAATGGTACGTATTGCGTGCCATCAGCGGAAAAGAAGCAAAGGTGCAAGAATATCTTGAAGCCGAAATGAAAAACGGCGACCTTGGCGAATATGTATCTCAGGTGTTGATTCCGACCGAGAAGGTGTACCAGGTTCGCAATGGCAAGAAAATTGTGAAGGAAAGGAGTTATCTTCCCGGATATGTGCTGGTGGAGGCTGCTTTGGTCGGTGAGGTAGCTCACCGGTTGAGGAACATTCCGAATGTGCTGGGCTTTCTGGGCGGGCAAGACAAGCCGGTTCCATTAAGACAGGCAGAAGTCAGTCGGATTCTTGGTACGGTCGATGAATTGCAGGAGGCAGGCGAAGAGCCGGGCATCCCGTACATCGTCGGCGAGACCGTGAAAGTAAACGACGGTCCGTTCACGGGATTCAGTGGCATCATTGAAGAAGTGAATACCGAGAAAAAGAAGCTGAAGGTCATGGTTAAAATATTCGGGCGGAAAACCCCGCTTGAATTGGGCTTTATGCAGGTGGAAAAAGAATAAAGCAGGTGTTACGCTGTGGCGTTCTTTTGTATAGGTGTGTAATTATAAATCAAATTTAAGAAATGGCTAAAGAAGTTGCTGGATTAATCAAATTACAGATTAAAGGAGGCGCGGCAAACCCATCTCCTCCCGTAGGCCCCGCATTGGGTTCCAAGGGTATCAACATCATGGAGTTTTGCAAGCAATTCAACGCCAGGACCCAGGACAAAGCAGGAAAGGTTCTTCCTGTGATTATCACTTACTACGCAGACAAGTCTTTCGATTTTGTAATCAAGACTCCTCCCGTGGCTATTCAACTGCTGGAACTGACCAAGCTGAAGAGTGGCTCGGCCGAGCCGAACCGTAAGAAAGTTGCCGAAATCACTTGGGAACAGGTTCGCACGATTGCACAAGACAAACTGGTAGACTTGAACTGTTTCACGGTGGAAGCTGCCATGAAGATGGTAGCCGGCACGGCACGTAGTATGGGTATTACTGTAAAAGGGGAGTTCCCGGTTATTAATAACTAATAAACTTCAATTAGAATGGGTAAACTGACAAAAAATCAAAAGTTGGCTGCAGAGAAAATTGAAGCAGGGAAAACCTACTCTCTCAAAGAAGCTTCGCAACTGGTGAAGGAAATCACCTACACCAAGTTTGACGCTTCGCTGGACATTGACGTGCGTTTGGGCGTAGACCCGCGCAAAGCCAACCAGATGGTGAGAGGTGTGGTATCACTTCCTCATGGTACAGGCAAGGTGACTCGCGTATTGGTGCTTTGTACACCGGATGTGGAAGCTGCGGCAAAGGAAGCTGGCGCCGACTATGTTGGTCTGGACGAATATATTGAAAAGATCAAAGGCGGATGGACCGATGTGGATGTCATCATCACGATGCCGTCCGTCATGGGCAAGATAGGTGCACTCGGTCGCATTCTCGGTCCACGGGGACTGATGCCGAATCCGAAGAGTGGCACTGTGACTATGGATGTGGCTAAAGCTGTGAAAGAAGTGAAACAAGGCAAAATCGACTTCAAAGTCGATAAGAGCGGCATTGTTCACGCTTCTATCGGTAAAGTGTCGTTCAGCGCAGAGCAAATCAGCGAGAATGCGAAGGAATTCATCGCAACGCTGAACAAACTGAAACCTGTCGCAGCCAAGGGTACATACATCAAGAGTATTTATCTTTCGAGCACAATGAGTGCGGGCATCAAAGTTGACCCGAAATCAGTAGAAGAAATCTAATAAAAACGGAGTACGAATGAAAAAGGAAGACAAAGGTGCGGTTATTGAACAAATCGCTGCTACCATAAAGGAGTACAGTCACTTCTACCTGGTTGACACAACCGCAATGAATGCTGCCGACACAAGTGCGTTGAGAAGGGAATGTTTCAAGGCCGGCATCAAGCTGATGGTGGTTAAGAACACGTTGCTTCGCAAGGCATTGGAAAAGCTGGAAGAGGACTTCTCTCCGATTTACGGTTGCTTGAAAGGGACGACGGCTGTGATGTTCTGCAACGTTGCAAACGCACCCGCCAAGCTGATTAAGGACAAAGCGAAAGATGGAATCCCCGGCTTGAAGGCCGCCTACGCAGAAGAAAGCTTCTATGTCGGTGCAGAACAGCTGGATGCCCTCGTCGCTATCAAGAGCAAAAATGAAGTCATCGCCGACATCGTGGCATTGCTGCAATCGCCGGCAAAGAATGTCATTTCTGCGTTGCAATCCGGTGGCAACACCATCCACGGAATTCTCAAGACTCTTGGGGAACGCACGGCAGAAGCGTAAGTCCCACACGAGCAGGAAGATTTCCAAAACAACATTCACAAACAATTAACACAGTACTTAAACAAATAAAAATCATACAAAAATGGCAGATTTGAAAGCTTTTGCAGAACAATTGGTTAACTTGACAGTAAAAGAAGTCAACGAACTTGCTACAATCCTGAAAGAAGAATATGGTATTGAACCTGCCGCTGCAGCTGTTGCTGTTGCTGCCGGACCGGCTGCCGGTGCTGCCGCCGTAGAAGAAAAGACTTCTTTCGATGTTGTGTTGAAGAGCGCAGGTGCAGCAAAGCTCCAGGTAGTGAAGGCCGTGAAAGAAGCTTGCGGTCTTGGTTTGAAAGAAGCCAAAGACCTGGTTGACGGTGCTCCGAGCGTACTGAAAGAAGGTTTGGCTAAAGACGAGGCAGAATCACTGAAGAAAACACTGGAAGAAGCTGGGGCTGAAGTTGAACTTAAGTAACATTAGCCTGTAAATCAGGTAACTCGGTTAGGAATCCTTCGTAAAAAGGATTCTTAACCTTTTTGTGTATATATTTCAAATTAAGTTCTACAAATCCATTATCAGATGTCTTCAAACACAGTAAACCAAAGAGTAAACTTCGCTTCAACCAAGAATCCGCTGAAATATCCCGACTTCTTGGAAGTACAATTGAAGTCATTCAAAGACTTTTTACAACTGGACACTCCGCCCGAAAAACGAAAGAATGAGGGTCTGTATAAAGTATTTGCTGAAAACTTCCCCATTGCCGATACAAGAAACAATTTTGTTCTTGAATTTCTGGATTACTATATTGATCCGCCGCGTTATACCATCGACGAATGTATAGAGCGGGGGCTCACCTATAGCGTACCTTTAAAGGCCAAACTGAAATTGTATTGTACCGACCCCGACCACGAAGATTTCGATATGGTCATACAAGACGTATTCTTGGGACCCATTCCCTACATGACGGATAAGGCGACGTTTGTCATCAACGGCGCGGAACGGGTGGTGGTTTCCCAGCTGCACCGTTCGCCGGGTGTGTTCTTCGGGCAGAGCGTACATGCAAACGGAACGAAACTTTACTCGGCCCGCATCATCCCGTTCAAGGGTTCGTGGATTGAGTTTGCCACTGACATCAACAACGTGATGTACGCGTACATCGACCGTAAGAAGAAGCTGCCCGTTACGACCCTGCTGAGAGCCATCGGTTTTGAGAACGACAAGGACATCCTTGAAATCTTTAACCTGGCAGAGGACGTAAAAGTGAACAAAGCAAACCTCAAGAAGATTGTGGGACGCAAACTGGCAGCACGTGTGCTGAAGACATGGATTGAAGACTTTGTAGATGAAGACACGGGCGAGGTGGTTTCTATCGAGCGTAATGAGGTAGTCATCGACCGCGAAACCGTAATAGAACCGGAACATATTGACACCATTCTGGAATCGGGCGTATCGAACATCCTGGTGCATAAAGAAGAGCCGAACCAGTCTGACTATTCCATTATATATAATACCCTGCAAAAGGACCCCAGTAATTCGGAAAAAGAAGCCGTACTGTACATCTACCGCCAATTGCGCAATGCCGACCCGGCTGACGATGCCAGTGCACGTGAAGTCATCAACAACCTGTTCTTCTCCGAGAAGCGTTACGACCTGGGTGATGTGGGACGTTACCGCATCAACAAGAAGCTGAACCTGACAACAGACATAGATGTGCGCGTACTAACGAAGGAGGACATCATCGAAATCATCAAATACCTGATTGAACTGATCAACTCCAAGGCCGACGTGGACGATATCGACCACCTGAGCAACCGTCGTGTACGCACAGTGGGCGAACAGTTGTCCAATCAGTTTGCCATCGGTCTGGCACGTATGTCACGCACCATCCGCGAGCGGATGAACGTGCGCGACAACGAAGTGTTTACCCCGATTGACCTGATCAATGCGAAAACCATTTCGTCGGTCATCAACTCGTTCTTCGGCACGAATGCACTGTCGCAGTTCATGGACCAGACCAATCCGCTGGCGGAAATCACACACAAACGCCGTATGTCCGCCTTGGGTCCCGGCGGTTTGTCGCGCGAGCGTGCCGGCTTCGAGGTACGCGACGTGCACTACACGCACTACGGCCGCCTCTGTCCGATTGAGACACCCGAAGGGCCGAACATCGGACTGATTTCTTCGCTGTGCGTGTTTGCCAAAATCAACGACCTCGGCTTCATCGAGACACCCTACCGCAAGGTAGCCAACGGCAAGGTGGACTTGTCACCCGAAGGCCTGGTATATCTGTCTGCCGAAGAAGAAGAAGGCAAAATCATCGCACAGGGAAATGCCCCGCTGAAAGACGACGGCACATTCATCCGCGACAGGGTGAAAGCACGCCAGGATGCCGACTATCCGGTGGTAGCCCCGGGTGAAGTAGAGCTGATGGACGTTTCTCCCCAGCAGATTGCCTCAATTGCGGCCTCGTTGATTCCTTTCCTGGAGCACGACGATGCCAACCGTGCCCTGATGGGTTCGAACATGATGCGCCAGGCCGTTCCATTGCTGCGCAGCGAAGCGCCGATTGTGGGTACCGGCATCGAACGCCAGTTGGCACGTGACTCCCGCACCCAGATTACGGCAGAGGGTGACGGCGTGGTGGACTTTGTGGACGCTACCACCATCCGTATCCTCTACGACCGGACGGAAGACGAAGAATTTGTCAGCTTCGAACCGGCATTGAAGGAATACATCATCCCGAAATGGCGCCGCACCAACCAGAATATGACCATCGACCTCCGTCCCATCTGCAACAAGGGAGACCGGGTAACCAAAGGCCAGATTCTGACCGAAGGCTATTCCACGGAAGACGGCGAACTGGCATTGGGCAAAAACCTGCTGGTGGCCTACATGCCCTGGAAAGGTTACAACTACGAAGATGCCATCGTGCTGAACGAGCGCGTGGTGCGCGAGGACTTGCTGACCTCCGTGCATGTGGAAGAGTTCTCCCTGGAAGTACGGGAGACCAAGCGTGGCATGGAAGAACTGACCTCGGACATCCCCAACGTGAGCGAAGAAGCCACAAAAGACCTCGATGACAACGGCATTGTTCGCATAGGTGCCCGCATCGAGCCGGGTGACATCATGATTGGCAAGATTACCCCGAAAGGCGAATCCGACCCCTCACCCGAGGAAAAACTGCTGCGTGCCATCTTCGGCGATAAGGCCGGTGACGTGAAGGATGCTTCGCTCAAGGCTTCTCCCTCGCTGAAGGGCGTGGTGATTGGCAAACGTTTGTTCTCGCGGGTCATCAAGACGCGCAGTTCAAAGATGGCCGACAAGGCTTTGCTGCCCAAGATAGACGAGGAATACGAAGGAAAGGTAGGCGCTTTGCGGAAAATTCTGGTCAACAAACTGTTGAAGCTGACAGAAAAATACACTTCGGAAGGCGTGAAAGACTATCTGGGTACCGACATCATCGCCAAGGGAGCGCGTTTCTCCGCTTCCGACTTCAGCGACCTGGACTTCACCACCATCCAGTTGAACAACTGGACGAAGGACGAACACACCAACAGCCTGATCCATGCGCTGGTGATGAACTTCATCCGCAAATACAAGGAACTGGATGCCGAACTGAAACGCAAGAAGTTTGCCATCACCATCGGCGACGAACTGCCTGCCGGCATCATCCAGATGGCAAAAGTCTACATCGCCAAGAAGCGCAAAATCGGCGTGGGCGACAAGATGGCCGGCCGCCACGGTAACAAAGGCATCGTGTCGCGCGTGGTGCGCCAGGAAGACATGCCGTTCCTGGCCGACGGTACACCGGTAGACATTGTGTTGAACCCCCTCGGCGTGCCTTCGCGCATGAACATCGGTCAGATTTTCGAGGCCGTATTGGGCAGTGCCGGAAAAAAACTGGGTGTGAAGTTTGCCACCCCCATCTTCGACGGTGCCTCGCTGGACGACTTGAACGAGTGGACCGACAAAGCAGGCCTGCCCCGTTTCGGCAAGACGACGCTGTACGACGGCGGCACGGGCGAGGCGTTCGAGCAACAGGCCACCGTGGGCGTGACTTACATGCTGAAGCTGGGACACATGGTGGAAGACAAGATGCACGCCCGTTCCATCGGCCCGTATTCACTCATCACGCAACAGCCCCTGGGCGGTAAGGCACAGTTTGGCGGACAGCGTTTCGGAGAAATGGAAGTCTGGGCACTCGAGGCATTTGGTGCCGCACACATCCTGCAGGAAATCCTCACCATCAAGTCCGACGACGTGGTAGGACGCTCCAAGGCTTACGAAGCCATCGTGAAGGGCGAACCGATGCCTACACCGGGCATTCCGGAGTCGTTGAACGTGTTGCTGCACGAACTCAGAGGCCTGGGCCTGAGCGTCAACTTGGAATAACTCATTTAGTCAATCATCACAATTAATATAAAGGTATGGCTTTTAGAAAAGATAACAAGATAAAGAGTAACTTCTCAAAAATCTCCATCGGTCTGGCTTCTCCGGAAGAAATCCTTGAGAATTCGAGTGGTGAAGTGTTAAAGCCTGAAACGATCAACTACCGCACCTACAAGCCGGAGCGCGACGGCCTGTTCTGCGAACGCATTTTCGGCCCTGTCAAGGACTACGAATGCCACTGCGGCAAATACAAACGCATCCGCTACAAAGGCATCGTCTGCGACCGTTGCGGTGTGGAAGTGACAGAAAAGAAAGTGCGCCGCGAGCGTATGGGACACATCCAGCTGGTGGTGCCCGTTGCCCACATCTGGTATTTCCGTTCGCTGCCCAACAAGATTGGCTACCTGCTGGGTCTGCCCACCAAGAAACTGGATGCCATCATCTACTACGAACGCTACGTTGTAATCCAGCCGGGCGTGCTGGGCGACGAAATCGCCAAATACGACTTGCTGGAAGAGAGCGAATATCTGGACTTGCTTGACAAGCTGCCGAAGGACAACCAGTTTCTGGAAGACAGCGACCCGAACAAGTTCATCGCCAAAATGGGAGCGGAAGCCATCTACGACCTGCTCACCCACCTCGACCTGGATGCCCTGTCCTACGAGTTGCGCCACCGTGCGGGTAGCGATGCTTCGCAACAGCGCAAGAGCGAGGCTCTGAAGCGGCTGCAAGTGGTGGAATCGTTCCGCGCCTCGCGCAACCGCAACAAGCCGGAATGGATGATTGTCCGCATCGTGCCCGTCATCCCTCCCGAACTGCGCCCGCTGGTGCCGCTGGACGGAGGCCGTTTCGCTACGTCAGACCTGAACGACCTCTACCGCCGGGTCATCATCCGCAACAACCGCCTGAAGCGGCTCATCGAAATCAAAGCGCCGGAAGTGATTCTGCGCAACGAAAAGCGTATGCTGCAGGAGGCCGTCGATTCCCTGTTCGACAACTCGCGCAAGTCGAGTGCCGTCAAGACCGATGCCAACCGTCCCCTGAAGTCACTTTCCGACAGCCTGAAAGGCAAGCAAGGCCGCTTCCGCCAGAATCTTCTGGGAAAGCGTGTTGACTACTCCGCCCGTTCGGTCATCGTGGTAGGCCCCGAGCTGAAGATGGGCGAATGCGGTATCCCCAAGCTGATGGCAGCCGAACTTTACAAGCCCTTCATCATCCGCAAACTCATCGAACGCGGCATCGTCAAGACGGTGAAGAGTGCCAAGAAAATCGTAGACCGCAAGGAGTCCGTCATCTGGGACATCCTGGAACA
>CAYPUJ010000099.1:0-9445 GCA_964413805.1 uncultured Bacteroides sp.
AATGGCGGGTTGGGTGCTTTGACCGAAAATCTGTATAAAATGACTTTTATGCCCCTGGCTCATCAGTCTGTCATGCTTCACTGTGTTCCCTTGGACTGAAATCAGGATGACAGAGACACAATTGAGATGACTGGGCAAAAGGAGGCCGTCCAAGGGCTTTGGACGGCCTCCTCATATAAAGTAAGTATGGAGGAATTTAGCGGTAAAGATTAGATGGGTAAAAGGGTCAGGCAGGCACGCCGGATGCGTTCCAGTCCTTCTGCCAGCAACTGTCGGGGACAGGCCATGTTGATGCGGATGAAATGTTCGCCCGCCTCGCCATACATGCTGCCTTCGTTGACCCACACCTTTTCCTGCTGCAGGAGTTGCCGGGCTATCTCCTTGGACGTTTGTGGCAGGCAACGGCAGTCTATCCATGCCAGGTAAGTGCCTTCCAGCGCAATCACCGGGAATTGGGGCAGGTGTCTTCCGAAAAAGTCTTTCAGGAAGCAATAGTTTTCCCACAAGTACTGTTTCAAGGCTTCCAGCCATTCCTCTCCTTCGTTGTAGGCTGCAATGAGGGCTTCCACGCCGAACGCATTCACGTCGCACACCTCGTTGATGTTGATGGCCCTGTCTATCCTAGCTCTCATGTCCGGATTGGCGGCCACGATGTTGGCTATTTGCGCTCCGGCCAGGTTGAATGCCTTGCTGGGCGAGATGCACGTGACAGAATGTTCCAGGAAGTCCGGCGAAAGCGAGACAAACGGCGTGAACGTGTGGCCGGGGAATGTGAACTCGCAATGTATCTCGTCGGCCACCACCGTGACATGGTGACGCAGACAAATCTCTCCCAACCGGGTCAGTTCCTCGGGTGTCCACACCCTTCCTGCGGGATTGTGCGGGTTGCAGAGCAGCAATAGCGAGGTTTCCGGACGGGCGGCTTCGGCTTCCAGCGCGTCGTAGTCCATCCGGTAGGTATTGCCGGTGCGGACAAGGGGAGCGGCGGCGATTTCGCATCCGTTGTTGCGGATGGAGGAAAAGAAACAGTTGTACACCGGCGTTTGCACAATGACCCGCTCACCGGGTTTTGCCAGTGCCTTGATGATGGCCGACAGTGCCGGTACCACGCCCGATGTATAGATAATCCATTCCCGTTCCATCTTCCAGCCGTGCTTGCGGGCGAACCAGCCGATGACAGCCTTGTAGTAGGCTTCGGGCACTTTGACGTAGCCGAAGATGCCGTGCTCCACCCGTTTGTGCAAAGCCTCGATGACGGCAGGAGCCGTGCGGAAGTCCATGTCGGCCACCCACAGCGGCAATACGTCTTCTTCCGTGGCCGCGTCCCACTTGTAGGAACCGGTGTGGCGGCGCGGGACGATTTCGTCGAAGTTGTACTTCATGCTTTGTTGCCGGTTGGGTTCCACAACTTCAGTTGGCAGTCTCCGGGAGCCTTGATGTTTTCGTCGAGTATGATTGCTCCGTAGCTCTCGGCCGTGATGCAGCCTGTGCGCGGGTTCTTGACGCTGTGCACGGGGCCTTGGATGGTGGCCTGCACGCTGCTGTATTCGAAGCAGAGGTCGGCATCGTCCGCCAGGGTGCAGTTCTCCAGCACGAGGTCGTGGGCATAGCACAGGGCTTGCGTGCCCGATATCTTGCAGTTGACCAGTCGCAGGTTGCGGGAGTGCCATCCCAGGTATTCGCCGTTCAGTTCCGAGTCGTACACCGTTACGTTCTCGGTGTTCCAGAAAGCGTCTTTGGAGTTGATGACCGCGTTTCTGATTTCCACGTTCCTGCTGTACTGGAACGAGTAGTTGCCGTCCTGCCGGTAGTCTTCGATGCGGATGTTCTCGCTGTGCATGAACAGGTAGTCTGCCCGGTCGGTCTGCACGTTCTTCAGCGTGACGTTGCGGCAGTGCCACAGCGTTTCTAGGGCATTGGGCAGTTGCACGTTCTCCAGCGTGAGGTCTTCCATGTCGCGGAACATCTTGGGGGCTTCCACCCGTGTGTCTGTCATTTTCAGGTGCTGTGAGTACCACAGTGCAGCCCGTGCGCCTTCGGTGAAGAGGCAGTCCTTGATTACGAAGCCGTTGTTGTGCCAGAAGGGATATTTGCCTTCGAAGCGGCAACCGATGGCCACGATGTTGCTGCACTCTTTGAGGGCAGACTCTCCGGGATGGATGGTTACATTCTCCAGTTGCAGGTCGTGCGTGGCAAACAGCGGGCGTTCGCCTCCGTACTCCTTGTTCTTGATGATTTCCATATTGTTTTGATTCTTTCTTTTTGAGGATTATTGTTAAATCCTCCCGTTCCCGTGAACAGGACTGGCGGAGGATGTTCTTTTGCTTGCACAAAGGTACGGCCGAAGCGGCTGCTGCCGTGTAGACGGATTACGGACAACGCAACCCCGATTACGGATTAGGGCGCTTTCATCCATTTCCGGCCCCGCAGGCGCAGCAGGAAGATGAGTCCCCGGAAACATAGCTCGATGCACATGGCGAGCCAGACACCGCGCAACCCCATCGTGGGAGCCAGGGCGGCAGCCGATGTCAGCCTTACCGCCCAGATGCTGAACAGGTTCATCAGGCTGGGGACAAGCGTGTCGCCGGCTCCCACAAAGACACCATACGCCACGATGGAAGCCGCGAACATGGGTTCGGCAAAAGCCTCGATGCGCAAGGCCATGATGCCCAGTTCGCGCACCTCGGCAACGGGGGTCATAATGCCCATCATCAGCGGTGCCGCCACGTACATGACAATCCCCATGACGGTCATGACCGCCATGCCTGTCAGCACGGTGATGTTGGCAAATTTGCGGGCCAGCCTTTTGCGTCCGGCTCCCAGGCTTTGCCCGACGAGCGTGGTGGCGGCATCCGCAATGCCGTAGCCGGGCATGTAGCAAAGGCTTTCGGCCGTGATGGCAAAGGAGTTTGCCGCAATGGCAAAGGTGCCCAGCGGTGCCACGATGACCGTGGTCAGGATCTGTGCGCCGCAGAACACGACGTGTTCGCCCCCCATCGGGAGACCGATGCGCACGGCTTTCTTCAGGCATGGCTGTTGGGGCAGGAAACGCCCGCGTTCTTCGGTCAGCTTCAGGTCGGAAGAGCGGAAGCAGAGGAACCACAGCATGATGCCGGCCGTGACCAGTTCGGCAAGTCCCGTACCCAAGGCTGCTCCGGCCACGCCAAGCCCGGCACCCGGCAGGCAGAATGTGGTTTCTCCCCACAGCGTCAGTTCGCGCGAGGGGAAGATGAGCAACAGGTTGAACACCACGTCCAGTATGCACATCAGCACATTCAGCAGGCTGGGGACGAGCATGTTTCCGCTGCACCGCAGCATGCTTCCGGCCAGGAAGTTCATTTGCAGTGCCGGCAGGAACAATATGAAGATGAGGAAATAGAGCGAGGCATCGTGCCGGATGGCTTCGCTCCCGCCCAGCCACCCGGGCAAGAACGGGCTGACGGATACCCCCACCAGTGCCAGTGCGATGCTGAACAGCAGTGTAGCCACGATGGACTGGCGGAGCACGGCTCTCGCGCCTTGCCGGTTTCCGGCTCCGATGTGGTGGGCCACTTGCACGGAGAACCCCGTCGCCGCAGCGGTGCATACCCCCCAGAACAGCCAGGTGCTGGTAGACACCAGTCCGATGGAGGCCGAGGCATTGGCTCCCAGGCTTCCCACCATCGAAGCATCGATGTATTGCATGATGGTCGAGGATATTTGCGCCATGATGGCGGGTATGCTGAGCTGGGCGGTCAGGTAAAGCTGTTGCTTCAGGCTCATGGGTTGCCCGTTGCGGATCAGTGCCAGCAGGCTATTCTCTTTTCTCTTCAGAATCATGTTGTCATGCAGGTTTGCGGGCGCAAAGTTAGCCGATTTTATGCACTTCGCACCGTTGTGCCTATCCAAAAACCGTCGCCACCACCTTTCTGCCTCCTCCCCGGTTGCGAAATTCGCAGAGATAGATTCCCTGCCAGGTGCCCAGGTTCAGCCGTCCGTGCGTGATGGGGATGGTGAGGGCAGCCCCCGCCAATACCGATTTGGCATGGGCAGGCATGTCGTCATCGCCCTCCAATGTGTGTTGGTAGTAAGGCTCCCGTTCCTTGACCAGCCGGTCGAAGATGGCCGCCATGTCGGTCTGTACGTCGGGGTCTGCATTCTCGTTTAGGGTAAGCCCTGCACTCGTGTGCTTGATAAAGAGGTGCAGCAAGCCGGTTTGCGGCAGTGCAGGCAGGTGTCGCAGGATTTCTCCGGTGACAAGGTGAAAGCCCCGTCGGTGCGGGGTAAGGGTAAATTCAACTTGCTGTATCATTGGAGGCTCATTTCACTTTTGCAGGCTCACCGCCTGTCAGTTCCTTGAAGTAGGTATCGAGCAACGACTTGGCAGCTGCGAACGACGAGACCTTGCCTTGCAGCACTTGTGCCTCCCGGTCGGCCAGCATGGCTTCGATGCGCGGGTTGCGGTAGAAGCTGTGGCGCAACTGCTCGTTGATGCTCTCGTACATCCAGTATTTGCTCTGCTCGTTGCGGCGGTGCCGGAAGTAACCGTTCTGTTTCACAAAGTCCATGTAGTCGTACACCATGTCCCAAATTTCCTTGATGCCCAGTCCGTAGAATCCGGAGTAGGTGAGCACCTGCGGTGTCCATCCGCTTTCGGGAGCCGGGAACAGGCGGAGGGCGTTGCGGAACTGGTTGGCAGCCAGGCGGGCCCGCTCCAGGTTGTCGCCGTCGGCCTTGTTGATGACGATGCCGTCGGCCATCTCCATGATGCCGCGTTTGATGCCCTGCAGTTCGTCACCCGTCCCTGCCAGCTGTATCAGGAGGAAGAAGTCCACCATGGAGTGCACGGCGGTTTCGCTTTGCCCCACGCCCACGGTTTCCACGAAGATGTGGTCGAAGCCGGCGGCCTCGCAGAGGATGATGGTTTCGCGCGTCTTGCGTGCCACGCCTCCCAGCGAGCCGGCCGAGGGGCTGGGGCGGATGAAGGTATCGGGATGCACGGCCAGTTTCTCCATGCGTGTCTTGTCGCCCAGGATGCTGCCTTTGCTGCGCTCGCTGCTGGGGTCGATGGCCAGTACGGCCAGCCGGCCTCCGGTACGTTCCAGGACGTGCAGTCCGAAGGCATCTATCGAGGTGCTTTTGCCGGCACCCGGCACGCCGCTGATGCCCACGCGCACCGAATGTCCGGCGTGCGGCAGGCACCGCTCGATGACTTCCTGTGCCACGGCCTGGTGCTCGGGGCGCACGCTTTCCACCAGGGTGACGGCTTGGCTCAGCACGGTGATGTCGCCGCGCAGGATGCCTTCCACATAGTCGCCGGCGGACAGTGCGCGCCGTTTCCGCCTGGGGCGCTGCCCGAGGTAGGGGCTGACCGACGACGGTTGTTCTATGCCGGCATTGACGGTCAGTCCTTTGTAGGCATCGTTATTTTCAGGGTGTTCCATAGAGGGAGGTTCTTTTTCTACTTGGTTCTTATGTCGATGTCAATCTTAGGTCGCGTGGGGTCATTGGTAATCATGAGCAGTTGCAGCGGCTCCTGCTGTTTGTCCGTGTCCTTTTGGGAGACAGTCACCCGCAGGCGGGTACTCTCGCCAGGCTGCAGCAGGTTCTTCTTCAGGTGTATGCCCAGGGCGGGGTGGAGCACTTGCAACTTGATGATGTGCAGGGGAGCACGTCCCGTGTTGGTTATCTCAATGTCTTTGCGTGCCTTGTGCTTTTTCTTCAAAGATTCCCGCATGTCGATGCCGGTGGTGTCGATGCCGATGCGGGGGGCGTTGAGGCGTTCGTTTTCCGTCATGTCCGTGAAGTCGGGCAGGAGGGTGACCGAAAGGGGTAACTCGTTGTCCCCGCTTACTTTGTCTCCCGTGAAGCGGGACAGGTAGACCGATGCCCGGCTCAATCCCACGTCGTTGAGGCGTTCGGGATGAAGGGTGAGGGTGAGGGTGCCCCGCCCGCCCTTCGGAATCACGCCGGGGGTGGCCTCCATGCTGATGTAGGAAGGCAGGTGCATGAGCACCGGCTCGTAGGCATTGTCGGAGAGGTTGACCACGCCGATATGTATCGAAGGCTGTTCGTTCCGTGTCACGTCGGGAAAGTCGATGGTGTTGCGGTCAATGCGGATTTGCCCTATCTGGTAGGGGTGTGTACGGGCGAAGTCGGTGAGGTGCTGCACCACCTCGCCCTGGAAGTGGAGGTAGATTGCCTGGGGCGCGGCGTTGGTGAGGATGGCCACTGACTTGCGGAAGCGGCCCAAGGCTTCGGCATCGAAAGTGAGGCTCACGGTGCCTTTCTCGCCCGGTGCTATGGGAGTCTGGGTCCATTGGGCCACGGTGCAGGCGCAGTCCGGTTCGATGTCGGTCAGCACCAGGGGAGCGGTGCCGGTGTTGCTGATGACGTACTGCACGTCTACGGGATGCTTCCATTCAATCTGCCCCAGGTTTTGCGTTTCGGTGTTCGAAGTAAACTTCGGCTGTGCCACGCAGACAGCCGCCACAACCGTCATGTATAGTGTCAGCAGGGTTTGTTTCATCGGTGTCGGTTATTTAAATGGACGGGCAAAGATAGGGAGAACGGGTGAGAAATGCAATGAAAGCGTTGCATTTCTCACCCGTATTTCACCCTTCCGTGCGCAGGTTTCCGGCGGCGACGGTATGTGCCATTCTACCCCACCACCGTGTCATACAGCCCGATGCCCTCTCCCGCGTGCCGGTTGATGCCGGTGTACTCCAGGCTGGCGTCTTCGTACCGCTTGAATTTGTAGACGGCATCGTTCATCAGCGGGCCGTTGAACACGCCCAGCGACACCAGCAGCTCGAAGTCGTGCAGGGTCAGCCCCGTCACTTTGAGGAACAGCCCCGGCTCCAGCTGCGTAATGACATCCTTCAGGCTGTGTTCGCGGTGGTCGGTGAGGTACATGAAGACGGGGATGCGGGTGGCAAACTTGATGAGCTTCTCCTGTATCTGCTTGCGCAGGCTTTTGTATTCCTTCTCCTCGGCGGTCAGTTCCTTTTTCTCCTTCGGGGTCAGGTCGCGGTCGTTGGCTTCGCGCCTGGCTTTCTTCACGGCATCGCTCTTGTTGATGATGGTCTCTATGTCGCTGTTCAGCGTGCGGAAGCCCTCGATGCGCATCAGGGCATCCAGGGCGGCGCGGTTGCCCATGAGGCGGCGCAGGGTGCTGTTGTCCACGTTCACCAGCAGGGCGCTTTCCCACCGGCGGGCCAGCAGGGTGGCGCTGGTGCCGCTCATGGCCATGTCGAGCACCCCGGCTGCGTCTATCCGCTTCATGTGGCTGCCGTCGTAGGCCAGCACGGGCAGGAAGCGGATGAACTCTTCCACCTTCTTTTCCGGGTTGCTCTCCTCCACGTTGAGGCGGCAGCTGTAGTCGGCTATCAGGCGCAGGGCGCGGTCGGGGGCGAAGTCGAACACGTAGCATTCCTGCTTCAGGATTTCCGTCCGGTCGGGCGAAAGGCCGTCGGGGTTCTTCAGCGTCCAGGGGCTTTGCACGCGGAAGGCGGCCTGGAAGTAGGTCTCCGGGCTGGACGTGTTGCGCAGCATCAGGATGCCCGTCCACGGCTTCACGGTGACGCCCGTGGTCAGCTTGCCGCAGGTCAGCGTGATGGTGCGCGTGGCCAGCGGGTCGTCCATCGCCGCCAGCACGGGAGCCAGCGCGTCGGCGCCGATGCCTGCCCCGGCACCTGCCGCCACCACCACGCGGTAGTCGCGGAAGAAGCGGTTCTGCCGTTCGAGCAGGAGGTTGTGCATGGCGTGGCACGATGCCACCGAAGGCAGGAACCAGAGTGTGTGGCTCAGCACCTGCAGCAGGGGCGCGTGCGAGAAGGGCAGGGGCGGACGCTCCGTGCGCAGCTTCAGGTCGGACACGATGTGCCCGGCGTATGCGCCGCGAATCAGGTCGAGCCACTTCTGCACCTCGTCCTTGTAGCGGAAGGCGGCCTGCCCGCCCTCGCCCGTGGCCGAGAAGAACACGTTGAGGTCGAACTCGTCAAACTCGCCCGTCGCGGCCACCGAACGCAGGGCATCGGGCAGCTGGTAGGTCATCATCACCATGCGGGGCAGGGCGGCGTATGGATTGTCCGGCCCCGTCCATGCGGCTTTGGCGTGCTGCTCGTCGGAGTACGTCCAGTTGTAAATCTGCTCCTCGATGAACTCGCCCGAACTGATGGCGCGGAACGGCGTGCCCGACAGGTAGAGGTAGGCCGAGGTGGTGATGGGCATGTTCTCCTCGTCGTAGTAGTCCAGCCCCTTGCCCCGGGCGAACTCCGTCTCCTCACGGTCTTCCGCCTCGAAGAGGTCTCTGGTCTTTTCGCGCCAGGCACCGTAGTGATACTCGTCCAGGATGACGCAGTCCCAGTTCCACAGGTGAATCCACTCGTTGCGGGGCTTGATGCCGCCCGCCTTGTTCCGTCCCAGCAGGTCCTGGAAAGAGCCGAAGCAGACCACGGGGCGCGTGCGGTCGGCCCGGTCGGGCTGCAGCACGGTGTCGCGCGAGATGAACTGCCAGCCCTCGAAGTCGCGGTGGGTCAGCAGGTCGGTTTCCCAGGCGTTGCGCACGGCGGGCTTGAAGGTGAGCACCAGCACCCGCTTCCAGCCCATGCGGCGTGCCAGCTGGTAGGCGGCGAAGGTCTTGCCGAAGCGCATCTTGCAGTTCCACAGGAAGTGGGGTGTCCTGCCGCTGTCTTCCGAGGCGCAGCGGCGGAAGTAGGCGGCGGTCTTTTCCACGGCTTCCCGCTGTTCGGGGCGCATGTCGAAGGTCTCCGTGCGTTCGCAGTCCGTCCCGCCGTTGTCGCGCAGGGCACGGACAGCCTGCTCCACCTCGCGCACGCCGCAGCGGAACCACTCGCCCGCCGGGTTGGGCACACCCATGCGGCGCAGGCGGTCGTGCACCTCGCGGTCGGTGAACGAGGTGCCGTCTTCGCGCATGGCCGATGCTTCGAAGCGGATGATGTAGGGTAGGGGGCCGGGGCGCAGCGTGGGGTATTGCTGGCGGATGCGTTCCTGCACTCCGATGGTGGTGTAGCCCACCTTCAGCAGTCCTGCATATTGCGGGTGGGTGTCTTCGTAGGCGTATATCCTGGGGGTTACATCGGGACGGCGGGGAAAGAAATCGTTGGGTTGTGGCATGGTTTTGTATATCAGTTGATTTTGGTTTGCTTCACAGTGAGCGTCGTGCTCGAGCCGGTTCGAGCGTCGTGCTCTCGCTGGTTCGAGCGTCGTGCTCTCGCTGGTTCGAGCGTCGTGCTCTCGCTGGCTTGAGCGTCGTGCTCACGCTGGCTTGAGCGTCGTGCTCACACTGGCTTGAGCGTCATGCTCACGCTGGCTTGAGCATCGTGCTCACGCTGGCTTGAGCGTCGTGCTCACGCTGGCTTGAGCATCGTGCTCACGCCGGGTTGAGGTCAGTTCATGGGGCGGATCATGCTTTCGATGAAGGCGATTTCCTCGTCGGTCAGAC
>CAYPUJ010000100.1:0-9252 GCA_964413805.1 uncultured Bacteroides sp.
CTCTTTCATTTGATTTCGATTTCTTCTTTCATGTCAATCTCTTCGCCGTGGGAATCGTAGAAGACATATTGCAGAAAGGCAAGTTTCTGATTAGGAATTACTTTAATACCAAAGCCGTACTTCATCTGCCACTTCCGTTTCAGGGAAACAAGTCCTTGGTTGACATAGGCGGCGATGTACGGGTGGATATGCAACGAGAATCTCTTAATCTTCAACTTATTGACCAGGTAGTCGATTTTACTCTCCAGAGTATCCGTAAACAGGATAGATGGTTTGATGGTTCCTTTTCCAAAGCAGGTGGGACATGTCTCGGCCGTGTTGACATCCATAGCCGGTCTGACACGCTGTCGTGTGATTTGCATCAGCCCGAATTTGCTTAGAGGCAGGATGTTGTGTCGTGCCCTGTCTTTTTGCATGTTCTGGCACATACGTTCGTAGAGCTTCTGCCGGTTTTCGGCTTCGTTCATGTCGATGAAGTCTACCACGATGATTCCTCCCATGTCCCTTAACCTTAGCTGGCGCGCCAGTTCGTCGGCTGCCCCCAGGTTTACTTCGAGTGCATTGGCTTCTTGTCCGTTGGCATTTTTGGTGCGGTTGCCGCTGTTCACGTCCACGACATGCAGGGCCTCTGTGTGCTCGATTATCAGGTAGGCCCCGCTTTTGTATGAAACCGTTTTGCCGAAGGAAGACTTGATCTGCTTTGTGATGCCAAAATTGTCGTAGATGGGAAGTTGGCCTTTATAGAGCTTTACGATGCCTGCCCGTTCGGGGGCAATGAGTGCCACATAATCCTTGATTTCATGGAAAACAGCTTCATTGTTCACGTAGATATTCTCAAACGAAGGATTGAACAAATCGCGCAACAAGCCTACCGCGCGGCTGGTTTCTTCATAAATCAGGGTAGGATACTTGGTGGCTTTCTGTACTTTGGCCATCGCGTCTTCCCAGTGTTTCAGTAAGACTTTAAGCTCTCCGTCAAGTTCCGCCACCCTTTTCCCTTCTGCCACGGTGCGCACAATGACACCGAAGTTTTTGGGCTTGATGCTCATAAGCAGTTGCTTGAGGCGGGCGCGTTCTTCACTTGATTTAATTTTTTGCGATACAGAGACCTTGTCGTTGAAGGGGATGAGAACCAGGTATCTTCCGGCAAACGAAAGTTCGGAAGTCAGTCTCGGCCCCTTGGTAGAGATAGGCTCTTTGACGATTTGCACCACGACTTCCTGTCCCACCTTGACGGTGGTGGAGATGCTGCCATCTTTTTCAAGGTCGGGCAATATGGTTGCCTTCGTGATGGGGTTGATTTTCTTTCTGTCGCTTAAAGTCTGTTTTACGTATTTCTCTAAAGAGTTGAATTGAGGACCCAGGTCCAAATAGTGAAGAAAAGCATCTTTCTCGTAACCCACGTCCACGAAACATGCATTCAGACCCGGCATGAGTTTTCTGACACGCCCCAAATACATATTGCCCACAGAGAAGGAAATGTTTCTCCCTTCGCTTTGCAGTTCCACCAATTGCTTGTCTTCGAGCAGTGCGATGGATACTTCTTTGGGCTGTACGTCTACAACGAGTTCGTTTGTCACAATTATTCTGCTTTTTAGATTAGGCTAAACGGGTGGGAAGCCTTTCGGGAAAAACTGTACAGGCAGTCCTGTTGGGTTCTCCGACCGTTCAGTTACAATTAGTTACTTAAACAAAGAACAAACCCGCGAGTTTGCTGCTCCACAAGTTTGTTCTTTATTTTGTCCATCAAAAAAAGACTAAAGACTATTTTTTGCTTTTGTGTCTGTTCTTTCTCAGTCTTTTTTTCCGCTTGTGTGTAGACATTTTATGTCTTTTTTTCTTTTTTCCGCTTGGCATAGCTTCAAATTTTAGTTGGTTAATATTATTATGTTATTCTTTGAATGGCCACCCGCATTTATTCCATTTTGTCTGCCAAGTGCCTTTGTTGTATTTAGTGCGGTCTTGGACAGGGCGAAGCAGTTACTTCTACGAATTTCTTTAACTCTTGCAAGCAGGAGTCTTGCGGGTGTTCATTTTATTTCTTCACCGACAATGTGAATGATTTGGCAGGCTTGAATGCCGGAATATTGTGTTCCGGAATGATGATTGTCGTATTCTTGGAGATATTACGGGCTGTCTTTTGTGCTCTCTTCTTCACAATGAAACTGCCAAATCCGCGCAGGTAGACATTCTCGTCTTTGGTCAAGGATGCTTTCACTGACTCCATGAATGCTTCCACAGTGGTAAGTACAGTCGTCTTGTCAATCCCGGTACTTTTTGCGATTTCGTTTACAATATCAGCTTTAGTCATTTTCCTTAAAATAGATTAGTACTATTGTTTCTTAATTTTTTGGTCTGCAAATATATAGCTTTTTTGCGGCTCAGAAAAATATATTTCAGATTATTTTCTGAAAAAAGTTACCCGGTTGAGCTTTGTTAGCCGGGGAAAGAACTATTTTTGCAGCATGGATACGTTTACTGATGTAATAAAGGACTGGTACGCAGAGAATAAACGCGATTTGCCGTGGCGAAAAACGACCGACCCTTATCTGGTATGGGTCTCGGAAATCATTTTACAACAGACGCGGGTGGCACAAGGCTACGGGTATTTTTTGCGTTTTGTGGAGCGTTTCCCCGATGTGCGGGCATTGGCCGAGGCTTCCGAGGACGAGGTGCTGAAATATTGGCAGGGATTGGGGTATTACACCCGTGCGCGGAACATGCATACGGCTGCACGCAGCATGGATGGCGCGTTTCCCCGCACGTATGAAGGGGTGCTGGCGTTGAAAGGAGTGGGTGAATACACGGCTGCCGCCATTTGTTCCATTGCCTATTCCATGCCATACGCCGTGGTGGACGGCAACGTGTACAGGGTGCTTTCCCGCTATTATGGGATTGATGTACCGGTTGATTCGACGAAAGGGAAGAAACTGTTTGCCGCTTTGGCGCAGGAGATGCTCGACAAGGTACATCCCGGAGTATATAACCAGGCCATCATGGACTTTGGTGCCCTCCAGTGTACGCCTCAGGCACCGGATTGCATGTTTTGTCCGTTGGTGGATACTTGCGAGGCTTTTCGGCTGGGCAAAGTGTCACAGTTGCCTGTAAAGCAGCACAAGACTCGGACAACGAACCGTTACTTCACATATATATATGTAAAGGCGGGTCCATACACCTACATCCGGAAACGCACGGCAGACGACATCTGGAAAAATCTGTTTGAATTTCCTTTGATAGAGAGCGATGGCGAATTGTCGGACGAAGCATTTCTGGCATCGCCGCAGTTGCAAGGGTTGCTTGCCGGGGAAAAACGGTATTCAATCCGTCCGGTGTGCCGCAATGTGAAGCACGTGTTGTCGCATCGTGTCATCCATGCCGGTTTCTATGAATTGCTTTTGCCGGAAGACACGCCGGCGTGCCGGGACTACCTGCGCATCCGTCGGGAGGAGAGGGGGCAGTATGCCGTTCCGCGCCTGATACAGGCCTTTTGGGAGAAATATGGGTAAAAAGTTGGTTGCCGGTTTGCTTCGTGTCGTTATTCTCGTTAATTTTGGCAGCAATTATAAAAGAGAAACTTATGGGCGTTAACAAAGTTATATTGTTGGGCAATGTGGGAAAAGACCCGCGTGTGACCTATTATGACAACGGTGCCTGTGTGGCGCAAGTCTCGTTGGCAACAAGCGAAAAAGGCTATACCTTGCAGAACGGGACTCAGGTGCCGGACCGCACAGAATGGCACAACCTCATTTTCAGGAACCGTCTGGCCGAGGTGGTGGACAAGTATGTGCATAAGGGAGACAAGCTGTATGTCGAGGGAAAGATACGCACCCGCAGCTACGACGACCAGTCCGGCATCCAGCGTTATGTCACAGAAATCTTTGTCGACAACATGGAAATGTTGACCCCCAAGAGTGCATCCGTTGCGGCCAATGCTTCTGCGATGCAACAACCGCAAGTGCAGGATTCTTCTGTGGTGTGAATGAAATGCGATGGGCGTTTTCCGTCCACCCTATATGTTTAACTAAAATACAAATCTTTGGACTCAGACTCTTATTTATGTCAGTTGGCTGCCGTTTTTAGCGGTGTATCTGTCTACTCTCCTTCTGTTGCAGCCATTGTTGCAATCATTCTGGCGGGCATTCTTTGGCTCGTGTCTGCTTTTGTTTCCGTTTCCGAGGCGGCTTTTCTCTCGTTGTCATCGGCCGATTTGCACGCTGTGGCCGAACGGAAGCATCCTTCCGATAAGAAAATCACCCTTTTGCTGGACGATGCCGGGCGGCTTTGGGCTACCATCCGGATGGCAGGCTGCGTCGTCAACGTGGCCGTTGTCATTTTGAGCGGCTTTTTCTTCACGACGGTGTTTCGCGTCGGGGTGCCGGGCGTGGCCTTGGTGTTGCTGATTGTGTTCCTGTCCTTGCTGTTTCTGATTCCCCGGGTTTATACTGTCCGGAATCCGTTGGCTTTTTGCCGGTTTGCGGCTTCGGGCATGATGTTGCTCCGTGCTGTGTTCTATCCGCTTTCTTCGCTTTCGGTGCGTTCCGCTTCGCTGTCTGGCAGGCACTCCGTGTGGAAAAACCGCCGCATTTTGTCGGACGAGTTGTCTCATGCCCTGGAGTTGACAGACAAAGCCGAGATTTCAGAAGAAAGCAATCTGCTGGAGGGCGTCATCCGCTTTGGCGGAGAAACAGTCAAGAAAGTAATGACTTCCCGTCAGGATGTGGTCGATCTGGAGATTCATACGCCTTTCAGGGAAGTTCTGAAATGTATTGTGGAGAACGCCTATTCGCGTATTCCCGTTTATGCCGAAACACGGGACAACATTAAGGGAGTGCTTTACGTCAAGGATCTCCTGCCCCATCTGAACAAAGGAGACAATTTCCGTTGGCAGTCTCTGGTGAGGTCTGCCTATTTTGTGCCCGAGACGAAAATGATCGGTGACTTGCTGCGGGATTTCCAGGCCAACAAAATACACATCGCGATTGTGGTGGACGAGTTTGGCGGAACATCGGGCATTGTCACGATGGAAGACATCATCGAAGAGATTGTCGGTGAGATTCGGGACGAATACGATGACGAAGAGCGCACGTATGTCGTACTGAACGACCACACATGGGTATTCGAGGCAAAGACGCAGTTGCCCGATTTCTACAAGATTACGAAGATAGGCAGTGACGTGTTTGAAGAAGTGGCCGGTGATGCCGACACACTGGCCGGGCTGGTGCTGGAACTGAAAGGGGAGTTTCCGGCGTTGCACGAGAAGGTCGCTTTCGGGCGTTACGGGTTTGAAGTGTTGGCGATGGACAACCGGCGTATTCTGAAAGTGAAGTTTACCGTCAACGAAGACGCTGCAACCGATGCAGGGGAAGGGGCGTAGAAGGATGGCACTGTTTTCACTACAGGCGGGAGACAATCTCCGGACTGCCATCTGGCAGGTGGAAGAAGACTGGGAAGCAATGTGCCGGGCTGTGGACGACCCGGCGGTGGTGGAAGAAGCCGTGCGCCGTTTTGCTTCGCCTGCGCGGAGGATGGAGTGGCTGGCGGTGCGGGCGTTGCTGGGCAGGATGGAGGTGGGGAAACAGACGATAGCCTATCTTCCTTCCGGAAGGCCCTACCTGGAGAGCAACGATTGGCAAATCAGCATTTCGCATACGAAAGGATACGTTGCAGTCATTCTTGGCAAGATGCAGGTGGCCGTTGACATAGAGCAGTACGGCCGGCGGGTGCACAGGGTGAGGGAACGCTTTGTGCGTGCCGATGAAACGGTTGTTCCCTACGAGGGGGAAGACACCTGGAGCCTGTTGTTGCATTGGTCTGCAAAGGAGACGGTGTACAAGCGTCTGGATGAGCCCGGAATCGACTTCCTGCAACATTTGCAGGTGTTGCCTTTCGTGCCGGACTCCAAAGGCGAGTTGCGCGTGCGTGCATTGAACCGGCCCGAACCTCGGGATTTCACGGTGCATTATGCGCTTCACCCCCGCTTTGTGTTGACGTGGGAGTGGGATTGAATCCTGTCCGGGGTCACTTCCCTGTCTTTCGGAGCTGCTTGTCCAGCTTCTTGATTTTCTGCCAGGCCTCCTTGAACTTCGGGCAGAGCGTCACCGCTTTCTCGTAGTTCTTCATGGCGGCCTCTTTCATGTCCAGTTTGAGGCATTCGTCGCCCATCTGTATGTACTCGCGGGCGTATTTCACCAATGCTTTTTCTTTTTCGGCGGCAGCCTGTCGAAGCTGCATGTTCTCCCGGCGCAAGTGGTTGATGATGTCCAGCTTGCGCCGGATGAGGCGGCGTGCGGAGGGTTTCTCGATGTCGTAGCGTGCGTGGATGGCCTTGAAGAATTCGTTCAGGAAGGTGTCGAAGTCCCCCTTGTCGAAAGCCCGTGCTGCGGCGGCATACAGCACGTCGGCCTGTGCTTCCTTCAGGGCGCGGTCGATGGTCTGCCGGTTGTTGAAGCGGGTTGCAAAGTTCACCACTTCGGGTCGCACGAAGATGTCAGCCCGGGTCACCGGCTTCTTCAGCTGTATGCCTTCCAGCGAGGTGCAGCGGCTAAGGGCCACGTAGACCTGTCCGCCCGCAAATGCGCCGCCGGTGAGGTCTATCACGGCGCGGTTCAATGTCAGTCCCTGGCTTTTGTGGATGGTGATGGCCCACGCCAGCCGCACGGGAAACTGGGTGAAGGTGCCCAGTTCCTCTTCCTCAATCTTGTTTTTGGCCTCGTTGTAGGTGTAGCGGATGTTGCGCCAGGTGTCTTCGTGCACGTCGTGCTCCTGTCCGTCATCGGTGCGGATGTAGAGGATATCCTCCCCGGTGCCGATGCCCGTCACAATGCCCAGCGTGCCGTTCACCCAGCGGCGTTCGTAATCGTTCTTGATGAAGATGACTTGTGCGCCCGGCTTCAGTGTCAGTTCCTTCGAAGTGGGCAGGCTGCTGCCGGGGAAGTCGCCGTGCACCCGTCCGTGAAAGGTGACCGCCTCGCCGGGCAGTTCGTTCAGCTTCCGTTCGTTGATGTAGTCCACGTTGTCGCGGCGGGTGGCAAGGGTGACGTACAGGTCGCCTTCTGCCTGTTCCATCCGGTTGCCGCAGCGGGTGTTGAGCAGTTGCAGGTCGGTGGCGTTGGCGGTGTTGTTGCGGATGTGGTCCAGCACGCCGATGAAAGCGGCATCGCTCTGCCGGTAGACCTTCTGCAACTCCACGGACACGAGTTCCACCTCTCTGAACACACGGGCCGAGAAGAAGTAGGGGTTGGGGTAGAAGCGGTTCAGTATTTCCCGTTCGTCGGCCTTCACCACCGGTTCCAGTTGGAACACGTCGCCCACCAGCAGCAGTTGTTTGCCGCCGAAGGGTTCGCGCAGGTTGTGGCTGAACACGCGGAGGATGCGGTCTACGGTGTCGATGATGTCGGCTCTCACCATCGAAATCTCATCGATGATGACCAGTTCCAGCTTTTCCAGCAACCGGCGTTGCGCCTTGTTGTAGCGGAAAAACTCGTGTATGCGTCCTTTTTGCAGGCTGAGGTCGGGGTCGTCGGGCAGCATGGGGCGGAAAGGCAGGTGGAAAAAGCTGTGCAGGGTGCTGCCGCCTGCGTTGATGGCCGCAATGCCGGTGGGAGCCAGCACCACGTGTTTCTTTCTGGTCGTTTGGCTCACGTAGCGCAAGAAGGTCGATTTGCCCGTGCCCGCCTTCCCCGTCAGGAAGAGCGACCGGCGGGTGTGGTTCACAAGGTTTAGTGCATCCTGGAACTCCTTGTTGCTGCTGTCGGGGACGAAAGGCATCTTTTTAATGAAGAATGAAGAATGGCCGCTACGCGGCGAATGAAGAATAATTTCGTTTCCGGTCTAAGGGAACGCAGTGAAGCATCTCCTTTTAAATGAAGAATGAAGAACGAAGAATGAAGAATGCGTTTCGTTTTCGGTCATGCTCAACGCAAGAGGAAGGCGCAGAAACAGCCGCAAGAGATACCCGTGAAAACGAAACGCATTCTTCATTCTTCGTTCTTCATTCTTCATTAAACAAGTGTTTTTCCATCGCCTTCGCAATGCCGTCCTCGTCCACACTGTCGGTCACGTAGTCGGCGGCTTCCTTCACACTGTCGCGGGCGTTGCCCATAGCAATCCCGATGGCGGCGTGGCGCAGCATGGGGATGTCGTTGCCGCCGTCGCCGAAGGCCATCGTGTCTTTCAGGTCGATGCCGAAGTGGCGGATGATTTCGTCCATGCCCCGCTGCTTGGTGTTGCCCTTGGCGGTGATGTCCACGAAGGCGGGATGCCAGCGGCCAATCTCGCAGTGGGGGATGTGGGGAGCCACGGTGTGTTCGTTCTCCTCGTCGAGGAATGGGGTCATTTGGAAAGTCTCGCCTTGTGCCAGTGCCTCCTCCACGGTAGTGGTCGTCACCTCGGCCGTCACGCCCAGTTGCTTGCGGAACACGTCGTCCACCTGTTGTCCGGGCTGGCAGACGCAGATGCGGTGCTCGCCCACCACGATGCAGGGAATGTTGCGCCCGGCACAGAAGCGTAGCAGGGTTTCCGCCTCGTTGGCGGGGATGTGGCTTTTGTAGATGACCTCTTCGCCCACGAAGCAGTAGGCACCGTTCATGGTGATGAAGCCGTCTATCAGGCCGCGTTCTTCCAGAGGCATCAGGTTGTTGATGAGGATGCGCGGGCGTCCTGTGGCGATGAAGATGCGTATGCCCCGTGCTTTGGCATCGGTCAGGGCTTCGAGGGTGGATGCGGGAATCCGGTGGGTGCGGAAGCTGACCAGTGTGCCGTCAATATCCAGGAATAGAGCTTTTGTCATAGATTGTTATGGATTTACGACTGCAAAGATAGTGCAAAGATTCGTGTTGCGGAAGCGGAAAGCCGGTTTGGATGGGGCAGATGTAAAAAAGGAATATCAGGGGGAATGTGTGCAGGCTGTCATTTCCCCGGAAACGTTCCCCGGAAAAGACACGCAAATGACGGATATTCAGCCTCTCACGCATCGGTTTGCACGATGTTTATTGCGGATGTACACAGGTGGAATAACCGACCTTATTTGGGCTGAATATTAAAAAAAGAACATCTATTCTTTAGAAAAGGTCTTGCACACATGGAATATAAAGCCGTACTTTGCAGCCGAAATTAAAAAGAGATGATACACGGTGTTCAAAGGACACCAATTATTAATTAAAACATTCATTAAAAACGTATGAAGAAAAAATTGTTTTATTTGTTTGCATTGATTTGTTCAATGAGTTTGTTTACGGCATGTGACGACGACGA
>CAYPUJ010000101.1:0-9129 GCA_964413805.1 uncultured Bacteroides sp.
GAAATGGTCAAACTTGCTGCTATAAGGATGCTACTGAATAAAATTTAAACAGGCTTTCAGCAATAGCTCTTTTTTGTGTAGTAGTATCAAACTTATTAATCTTATAGTCATCAAACGGATAATCAGACTTTCGGGCACATTTAGCTTTGATTGCTTTATTGTATGCGCTTCTTAAAGTGCGAAAGAGCAAACTGATAGTTGTTTCTCTATTGCCTTTAGCACGTAACCATTTCTCGTATTTATAGAGCCATGCAACATCTATCTCACTGAAAGGCATGTTTAATTTCCCATTAGCAAAGGCTTTGAGTGAATTATAAGAACCTTTATAAATCAAGCGATTGCCACATTTCCCCTCACGAGTATATTGCTCAATCAATTCACAATAAAACTCGTCCACGTTTTTCAGTTCAAACTTTGTCTGTTCATTAACGAGCAAAGTAGTGGCAGTATATTCCTTTTGTTCACTATTCAGTTCCAGCATGCGCTGTTGCAGTTCCTGTTGTTTATTCAAGATAATCTTTTGAATATATTCTTTGTTCGGACATTTAGGTTTGAGTGCATTCTTCTTAAAATCCCAATATTTCGGATTGACCGATATTCCCAAACTTTGGTATTTCTTCTTACCGTCCTTACAGATGCGAAGCATCAAAGGATGTTCGCCATTAGATAAAATCTTGGATGTGTAGCACACGACATTTACAGTTGCATTCATCGTTTTTTGGTTTAACTCTCGGTTTAACTTGCTCGGTTAAACCACGGTTAAACTGCTACTATCCAAAAACAGAAATCAGATAGAAATCTTCCGATAACTATCTGATTACCAAATGAGCGGCAAACGAGACTCGAACTCGCGACCCTCAGCTTGGGAAGCTGATGCTCTACCAACTGAGCTACTGCCGCAATACTGTGCGTCTTCACAGACATATCTGTCTTGAAAACGATGGCAAAGATACTGATTTCTTCCGAAACCCGCCAAGGATTACCGGATTATTTTTCATGATGGCGCAGGGAATCTGCGTTTGGGAACTTTACTTACAAGGGGGCGGACAGCTTTCCTCCCCCTGTCGAGGGAGAGGCGGACGAAAGAATACAGTAGTGGTTCAAAGCAGGCCGCACTTGCGCAGCATGGCTTCGAGTTCAGAGGTGGTGATGCTTTCGCGCTCAGCTTTGTCGTAGATGTAAAGCAGGTTGATTTCTGTTTCGTTTACGGCTGCCAGGACGGTGAAGGTGATGACCCTTGCGCCGCCGCTCTTTCCCCTGTCTTTTGAGGTGATGCGCATTCTGATTTTGCGCAGCCCGTGGCCGAGGTCGGTACCGAAGGTAGGGTTGGCTTCCAGTTCCTTGCGCAATGCGCAGACATCATTTGTCAAAGAAGGATAACGTTTCAGCAACCGCTTGAACTCTTTCCTGAAAGTTTCTAAGACTTCAGTCCTGTATTTCATGCTCCAGTTCCTTTATGAACTCGTCAAATGGTTGTTTCCTCCCAGCCTTCAGGTCTCTCAGCCCGGACTCGATGCCTGCCAGGACTTCCTCCTTGCTGATGTACTCCGTTTCCTCCTCTTCCCGGCGGATGTCCTCCTGCAACTTGCCCAACAGCCATTTGCGGCTGCTGAGGGACATGGGGCGGATGAGTTGCCACAGTCCTTCCAGCGAAATGCTTGCTTTCATGATGAGTTCCTCCTGTTATTGAATGTAACGCATTGCAAATGTAGGGAATTACTTTTTAAATTGAAAATTGAGAATTGAAAATTGAGAAATTGGGAACGAAGAATAAATTCATTTCCGGTCTAAGGGAACGTAGTGAAGCATTTCCCTTTGGCAGCAGATAGCGGGAGATCCTTCACTTCGTTCAGGATGACTGATAATCAGCATGGCCGGCAATCAGCATGACCGCAAGAGAGGAATCCGTGAAAACGGAACGGATTCTTCATACTAAGTTTTCTATTTTTCAATTTTCAATTCTCAATTCTCAATTTAAGAAGTTCTCAATTTCCTATATATAATAAGGTGGAAATGCCGTACTGAATGCCGTTTTCTGGACACCTGTATCGAGCGTGTTCGGTACAGGCACGGAGCGTGTTCGATACAGGTACGGAACACGTTCGGTACAGGTGTGGAACACGCTCGATACAGGTGTCTGGGAAACGGCGTATGGTACTTGGGGCGGAGGGGAAGTGCAGGCCTGTTCCGCACAGGCAATGAACGCGGTTTTGTACAGGCTTCGGCTGTCGTGTGATATAGTTTCGACTGCTGATGGTTATTGTTTCGACCGCCGGTGATTCTTGCTTCAAGTGCCGGTGATTCTTGCTTCAACGGCAAAGGATGCATGGATTCGTTTTCGGCCGCAGCGGCACCGGGACAATCGGGACGGTTACGCATGGAGAGTATTGCTTCATGAAGTGTGGATGATAAAGACAAATTGTAAGCAGTTTTCGAATAATTCTGTTCATCCGGATTGACTGTTGCTTTCGCGATGGATTTGCGGGGGGAAAGCATACACCCTTCGGGGGCTGGACGCGGGCTTTTCGGGTTTGCCTGTTTCCCCATTTGTCCGGGAAAAGTTCTGAACGGAAAGTAAAATGTTCTTCGATATTGTTGTAAGTCACGTTTCCTGCGGATATTTTTAATGGTTTTATGTGAAATCTGTGGGGTTGTTAAGAATCGGGACAAAGGATGCCTGTGCACAGTGATAAACAAATAACTTTTTTCTGTCATGTATTCCGTATTTTTATATGTCATTTAGACGGAATTTCTTCGGTTTGAATGACAGGCTGGTTGGTTTTGCGATTTTTTCTTGTAACTAATTACACATTCCTTATTTATTAATAACTTTGTAACTTGTTAGAGTAAAGAAACAGTTAATGTAAAGTTAAACTTTAAGAGTGATTTTATGAAAAGAAAATTAATGCTGTTATTGGCCTGCCTGTTTATGGGGGTGGGCTTAGTAACTGCCCAGGACCAAACAGTCACAGGTGTTGTGATTTTTGAACTTGATGGGCAGCCAGTTGTTGGCGCGTCGGTGCTGGTTGAAGGCACTCAACTCGGCACAATGACGGATGTGGACGGTAAGTTCCGGATTCCGAATGTTCCGGCTACCGCAAAGCATGTGGTTATCAGTTATATCGGTATGCTGGAACAGCGGGTTTCCATCAAACCTAATATGACGGTGGTCATGAAAGCCGACGGTGAGCTTTTGGACGAAGTGATGTTCGTGGCCTACGGTACGGCCAAGAAGTCGGCTTTTACCGGTTCGGCAACCGTGATTAACTCGGATGAAATCGCCAAGATTCAGACAACCAATGTGGTCAATGCGTTGAACGGTAAGGTGGCCGGTGTGCAGTTGAACAATGCTTCCGGACAGCCGGGTACGACAACGCCTACCATCCGTATCCGTGGTATCAGTTCCATCAATGCGGGCAATTCCCCGTTGTATATCGTGGACGGTGCTCCTTACGATGGAGACATCAACAACTTCAACCCGCAGGACATCGAGTCGATGACGGTGCTGAAGGATGCGGCAGCCAATGCCCTGTATGGTGCACGTGGTGCCAACGGTGTCATCATCATCACGACCAAGCAAGGGTCGTCAGGCAAGACTTCCGTGACGGTCGATGCCAAATGGGGTGTGAACTCGCGTGGGCAGCGCGACTACAACTATGTCAAAGACCCCGCGCAATATTATGAAATGTACTACGGTGCCCTGAAGAGCTATTTCGTGAACAGCTTGGGGCAGAGCGAAGCCACCGCACATGCCAATGCCAACAACAACATGACGGGCAGCGGCGACTACGGTCTGGGTTACAACATATATACGGTGCCCAGCGGACAATACCTGATCGGTACCAACGGAAAGCTCAACCCCAATGCGACGCTGGGCAACGTGGTGACCTACGGCGGACAATCCTACACCATCCTTCCCGATGACTGGTTGGACGAGGCCTACAAGACCGGCCTGCGCCAGGAATACAACGTCAGCTTCTCGGGCGGCTCGAGCAAGTCTTCGTTCTATGCCTCCATCGGCTACCTGAACAACGAAGGTATCACGTACAACTCCGATTACGAGCGCATCACCGGACGCCTGAAGTCCGACTACCAGATTAAGGACTGGTTGAAGGTGGGTGCCAATCTGTCGTACTCGCATTACGACGTAAACTCCCTGGACGAGGACGGTAGCACAGGTTCTTCCGGCAACATCTTTGCCTATGCCACGCAGATTGCCCCGATTTATCCGCTGTATGTGCGCGACGGTGACGGAAACATCATGAAGGACAGCAACGG
This sequence comes from uncultured Bacteroides sp., assembly GCA_964413805.1. Taxonomy (GTDB): domain Bacteria; phylum Bacteroidota; class Bacteroidia; order Bacteroidales; family Bacteroidaceae; genus Bacteroides. The sequence goes on from CAYPUJ010000101.1 coordinate 4,279, forward strand.
CATCACCGTGTACGACTTCGGTGACGGCGACAACGCCGGACTCTCGCGTCCTTTCCTGAGCGGTGCCAACCCCTACGCTTCCAACCAGCTCGACACCAACAACTATGAGGGCAACGCCATGACGGCAACCGGTTTTGCCGAAATCCGTTTCCTGAAGGACTTCAAGTTTACGTGGACCAGCGGCGTGAACGTGGACGAGACACGCACCAACTACTACACCAACCCCTACTACGGGCAGTATGCTTCTTCCAACGGTATTGCTTCCAAGTATCACACCCGTGCCCTTTCCTACAACCACCAGCAGTTGCTCGACTGGAAGCGCAGCTTCGGCCTGCACAACCTGGACGTGATGGTGGGACACGAGTACTACCGCTACAAGTACTACTACCTGTATGCCAGCAAGTCCAATTCGTTTGACCCGTCGAACATCGAACTGGCAGGTGCCATCACCAATGTGAGCAGCAACTCTTACACCACCGACTACAATACGGAAGGTTACTTCGGCCGCGTACAGTACGACTATGCCGAGAAATACTTCCTTTCGGGTTCTTACCGCCGCGATGCTTCCAGCCGCTTCCACCCGGATCACCGTTGGGGTAACTTCTGGTCGGCAGGTGCGGGCTGGATCATCTCCAAGGAAGACTTCTTCGATGTGGACTGGGTTGACTTCCTGAAAGTCAAGGCCTCCTACGGTTCGCAGGGTAACGACAACATCAGCAACTACCTCTATGTAACCACCTACAGCATCACGAACTCCGGCGGCAACCTGGCTGCACTTCCCAGCACGATGGGTAACGAAGACATCACGTGGGAAACCAACGGAAACTTCAATGCCGGTTTCGACTTTGAACTCTTCCGTGGCCGCCTGAACGGAACGGTGGAATACTTCTACCGCAAGACCACCGACATGCTCTTCTCCTTCCCCCTGCCTCCCTCTTACGGCTTCACCTCGTATTATGCCAATGTGGGCGACATGCGCAACCAGGGCGTGGAGATAGAACTCGACGCAACTCCCATCAGGACCAGGGATTTCACGTGGAACATCAGCCTGAACATGACGCAGTATAAGAACAAGATTACCTACCTGCCCGACGAACGCAAGACGATGGAGGTAGACGGCGTGCAGGGCTACAGCAGCGGCAACTACTTCTACGGCGAAGGCGAATCCCTGTACACTTTCTACATGAAGCGTTATGCCGGTGTGTCCGACGACGGACAGGCCCTCTATTATGTGACCGCTGACGACGGCAGCCTGAGCACAACCACGAGCTACTCGGATGCCGATTACTACCTGTGCGGCACGGCACTGCCCGATGTGTACGGCGGTTTCGGAACGAGCTTCTCCTACAAAGGCTTCGACCTCTCGGTAGACTTTGCCTATCAGTTGGGCGGACAGGTGTACGACAGCGACTATGCCAGCATGATGGCCTCGCCGACTGCCAGCAGCAAGGGTACGAACTTCCACGCAGACCTGCTGAATGCATGGACTTCGGACAACACGAACACCTCCATTCCCCGCTTCCAGTTCGGCGACCAGTACACGGCTTCCACGTCCGACCGTTTCCTCACCAGTGCTTCTTACCTCAGCCTGCAGAACATCAACTTCGGTTATACGCTGCCGGCATCGGCAACCCGTAAGCTCGGCATGGAGAAAGTCCGCGTGTATGTAACGGCCGACAACATCTGGTACTGGTCCAAGCGGCAAGGCCTCGACCCGCGCCAGAGCATCACGGGTTCCAGCACGAACTCCTACTATTCACTGATGCGCACCATCTCGGGCGGTATCACTTTAACATTCTAAACAAAAACAGCTATAAACCATAGAGAACGATATGAAAACAACATTATACAGGCTTATGACCGGGGTGTGCCTCACGTCGTCTTTGCTGATGACGGGATGTATTGACGAGACATTCCCCACCAGCGTAGTCACCGAAGACCAACTGGGAGCTTCGAATATGGCGACCTCCACCCTGCTTTGGGCCATGCCGGGAGTCCTCAACCAATATGCCACCATCAGTTCGAGTTATCACTGGGACTGGGGGTATGGCTCCATCATGCACGTCCGTGACGTCATGACGGAAGACATGGCCGTGACCAGCTCCGGCTACGACTGGTACACTTCGTGGGAACAGAACCAGTACCAGGGCGAGAGCTATATCTACGGGCAGTTCATCTGGAACTACTACTACCAGGCCGTGCTGACCACCAACAACCTGATCAGCGCACTCGACCCGGAAACCTCTACCGATGTGCAGCTGGGCTACCTGGCTGCAGGCCACGCCTTCCGGGCGATGTTCTACCTGGACATGGCCCGTATGTACGAGTTCCTGCCGAACGACGTGACTACGGGGACAAATGTCGAAGGACTGACCGTGCCCATTGTGGACGAGAACACCACGGAGGAGATTGCCCGCAACAATCCGCGTGCAACACGTGAAGAAATGGCCGCTTTCATCCTGGAAGACCTGGACTTTGCCGAACAGTACATCGAAAATCTGGACGAGACATCCAAGATGCTGCCTCACCTCGCTGCCGTCTATGGCCTGAAAGCCCGTTACTACATGTGGCTGGAAGACTATGCGAATGCACAGCAATATGCACGCCTGGCCATCAACGCTGCCGACGTTGACCCGATGAGCGAAACGGAGTGCCTGAGCACGACCACCGGTTTCAACACCCTCAGCTGCTGGATGTGGGGCTCGCAGATGGTGACCGAAGACGACGTGGTGCAGACGGGTATCCTGAACTGGGTTTCGTGGATGAGCAACGAGACATCGTTCGGTTATGCCATGTATGCTCAGGTGCAGATAGGCGCGAGCCTGTACGACCGGCTGAGCGACACGGACTTCCGCAAGAAGATGTGGAAGGCACCCGACGGCTCTGCCCTCGACGGTGAGACCGACTTCCTGACCTCTTCCACGGACGGCTATTTCGGTGACATTTTGCCGGAGTACGCTTCTGTCAAGTTCCGTCCGGCCAGCGGCGATTGCGACGACTACACGGTGGGTGCCGCAAGTGCTTACCCGCTGATGCGTGTGGAAGAGATGTATTTCATCGAAGCGGAAGCTGTGGCCCAGCAGGGCAACGACGCACAGGCACAGTTGCTGCTGACCGACTTCATGACCCAGTACCGCGACGCATCGTACTCCACCACTGCCACGGGAGACGACCTGATTGATGAAATCGTCTTCCAGAAGCGCATTGAGTTGTGGGGCGAGGGGCTGACCTTCTTCGACGTGAAACGCCTCGACATGTCGGTGACCCGTGGTTATACCGGAACCAACTTCTCGGACGAGGCACGCTTCAACACCGACGGTCGTCCGGCCTGGATGAACATCTGCATCGTGCAGACGGAAAAGAACAACAATTCCGCCCTGGTAGGCTACGAGAACCCCGATCCGAGCGGTCTCTATACTGTATGGACAGAATAATAACGGATTAATAAGACAGATTCATTATGAAAAGAAAAAATACTTTATTGTTTACTTTGATGGCCATCTTCGCCCTGACGACGTGGACATCGTGTAATGATGAGGTGGAATACACGGCGGCAGAAGTTCCGGCCGGTCCACAGGTGTACTTCGCCTCGACCAACAGTACGTCCTTTGACGAATTGAACGAAGACGAAACATCATTCGACATCACCGTGATGCGTATCACGACCGACGAGGCACTGACGGTTGATATTACTGCCACTGGCGGGAGTGACAACTTTAGCATCCCATCGTCCGTGACTTTCGGTGCGGGTGATGCTACTGCCACGTACACCATCGAATACATTGGGAATACCTATGACGACTACGCAGAAATCACGCTCACCATTGCAGATGAATCTCTCACGACTCCCTATGGGCTGTCCGAATGGACGTTCACTATCGGTAGTGCGTGGAGCGAAATAGCCATCGGTGATTATACCTATTCCCTGTTCTTCGAAGGTGTTGACCCTGATTTGACTTTGTATCAAAACGACATTGACCCGACCTGTTATAGGATTGGAAATTGGGGCTATGGCGTGAACTTTACCTTCACCTACGATGAAGAAACTGGAGAAGTCGTAGTTGATGACCAGGAAATTGGCTACGAGTACGGCTCTTATGGCATGGTGTATGTGGACGATATAACCGACTATACCGGTTCAACAGCATATGGAACCAGCTATTATGAAGACGGCACGTTCTATTTCGACGTCATCTATTATGTAAGTGCCGGGTATTTCGGCTATGGCTACGAAACCTTCACTATTACTTCAGAGACTTCTTCTTTGGCATCGACCACGAAAGCTCTCTCCGTATCTCAATCTGTGAAAAAGCCACAGGCAGACTTGAAGCTTAGTCATTCGTTGAAATAGATATGCAATGTGAGGTGGTTTGCTTTAGCAACCAAGTAAATCCATACTTTTAAAAAGAAAGAGAGCGACTCAAAAGTCAGAGTCGCTCTCTTTTTATTCGTATCCCTGGTGGAGACTTTTTCCAAATATTCAATTCTCAAGAAGGAAAATTTACTTTTGAGTCAGCCTCCTGAGTGTTTCTATTGGCTTGTCAGTCATGCTGGCAGTTTCCGGACGGCGGGGTGGAATGGACATGAAATATCCTCTTTTTTTGTCCATCGTAATTTATAATGATGCCGGTATTGCGGATTTTGTCTATTACGATGGACAAAAAAACTTGCCGGGGAGAAGGCACGTGAAAAAACAACCATTCCGGCTGCTGTTGTTTTGCCGGAATTTCCATACCTTTGTGTAGCGAACCTAAAAATACACCGGCATGGCAACCTATAAAGCCCTTCCCTACGGTATATCCGATTTCCGCCGGATCCGGTTGGAAAATTATTATTTTGTGGACAAAAGTC
>CAYPUJ010000102.1:0-9079 GCA_964413805.1 uncultured Bacteroides sp.
AAGACAATATGCCGTATTACAAGAAAGTACAGAAAAGCATCAACGGAAAGTGGTATCCGCAGGCGGTCACTGTGGGCGAGCCTGTGAGCACCGACGAGGTTGCCCAGCTGCTTGCCGACCTTTCGTCGGCCAGCGTGGGCGACACCTACAACATGCTGAAGAACCTCTCCAAGGTGATGAGCATCTACATGGGCAATGGCCGCTCGGTAAAGCTCGATGGGCTGGGCACGTTCTACTACACGCTGACGGCCTCGGGCAAGGGCGTCGATACAGCCGACGAGGTGAGCGCCAAGCAAATCGTGGGCGTGCGTGTGCGCTTCCTGCCGGAGTACACGCGCACAGCGGACAACGCTTCGACCACCCGCGCCCTCGTGCCCGACACGCTGAAGTGGCAGGAGTGGGGCGGAAGCACCCAGACAACCACTTCGTCGGACACCGGCACCGGTGGCGGGACAGGCGGAAGCGATGACATGGGCTGACTGCCCTTGCCGTGCGGGACAAACGGGGACGACCCGGAAGCCGTGGAAGACTTCCGGGTCGTTCTTTGTGTCCCCGTGTGCGGGCGGTTCAGTCCTGCGGAGCCTGGTCGCGGGTGCGGGGCTGCCGCCTGTCGCGGTATTCGGTGGGGGTCATGCCCATCTGCTGCTTGAAGCACTTGCTGAAGTAGCGGGGGTCGTTGATGCCCACCATGTAGGACACCTGGGCGATGGTGTAGCCTCCCGAGGCAATGAGCCGGGCGGCACGGTTGATGCGCACCTCGCGGATGAACTCCACGGGCGAAAGCCCCGTGAGCGACTTCAGTTTCTTGAAGAAGACGGAGCGGCTGACAGCAAGGTTGCGCACCAGGTCGTCCACCATCAGGTCGCCGTTGTCCATCTCCTGCTCCATAAGCTCCATCAGGCGGTTCATGAAGCGGCGGTCGTTGGGCGAGAGTTCGGGGGATTCCTTTGCTTCCCCGTCGGGTGCCGGTGCGGGGGCTTCCGCAGGGGCGGGGGGCGGGGCTTCGGCCTTCATCCGCTCGCGGAAGGACTGCTGCAGCTTGCGGCGCTGCTCCAGCAGGTTGCGCACGCGGGCCTTGAGGTAGCGGGCACTGAAGGGTTTGGTCACGTAGTCGTCGGCTCCGCAGTCGAGGCCCGCAAGCTGGCTCTCGACAGCCGTGCGGGCGGTGAGCAGGATAAGGGGGATGTGGCTGGTGGCCAGGTCGGCCCGCAGGTCGCGGGTCAGGGCGATGCCGTCCTTGCGCGGCATCATGACATCGCTGATGATGATGTCGGGCAGGCATTCGCGCGCCACGCTGCAGCCCTGCTCCCCGTCCCCGGCCTCGGCGATGCGGTAGTCCTCGCGGAAAAGGCTGCGCAGGAAGCTGCGCAGTTCGGCGTTGTCTTCCACGATGAGCATGAGTTCCTTGTCCGGTGCATCCGCAGCCGTGCAGGGGGCAGGTGCGGGGGCGGGGGGAACGGGCGACGGGGGCGCATCGGCAGGTTCGGAGAAACTGACGGACGCCGTGCCGTCGTCCCGCAGGAACTCCACGGTGTCGTCGTAGTGTTCCCTGCCTTTGCGGAACTGCACGCTGAAGCAGCTTCCCTCGCCCAGCCTGCTGTCCACGCGGATGGTGGCGCGGTGCATCTCCACCAGTTCGCGGACGAGGGAGAGGCCGATGCCCGTGCCCGGCTGGGGATTGAACAGGTTCCTGTCGGCCAGGCTCTCGAAGCGGACGAAGATGGACTTGCGGCGGTTGTCGGCAATGCCGATGCCCCGGTCGCGCACGCCGAGGGTGACGGTCTGCGGGTCTTCGTGCAGGAAGACGGTGACCGACTTGCCCGGCGGGGTGTACTTGAAGGCGTTGGACAGGAGGTTGTAGAGAATCTTCTCGTACTTGTCGGCATCCACGTAGAGGAAGACGGGGCTGTCCGGTGCCTCGAGCCGGTAGTCAATCTGCCGTTCTGCGGCCAGTGTGTCGAAGCCTGCCATGATCTGCCGGGTGAAGTCCGTGGCCTCGATGCGCTGCACACGGAGCTTCATCTTGCGGTTCTGTATCTTGCGGAAGTCAAGAATCTGGTTCACGAGGCGCAGCATCCGCCCCGTGTTGCGGGACACTGCCTGCAACTGCTCGCGGGCGTCGGGGGGCAGGTCGTCGCGGTCGAGGACGGTCTCCACCGGGCCTGCGATGAGTGTGAGGGGAGTGCGCAGTTCGTGCGATATATCGGTGAAGAAGCGCAGCTTCATGTCCGTCAGCTGGTGCTCCATCGACACGCGGTGCTTCAGGCGGTAGATGGTGAAGAGGATGTAGACCGTGGCTGTGACCACGAGCACGAGCACGAGGACGTAGAGGAACCAGGCAAAGGGCGTCTGCCAGAACGACGGGAGGACGCGGATGGAGAGTTCGCGGGCGTTGTCTGTCCACACCCCGTCGGCGTTGGTGGAACGCACCCGGAAGACGTATTCGCCCTTGGGCAGGTTGGTGTAGGTGGCCGAAAGGTCGTGACCCACGTAATTCCACCCTTCGTCGAAGCCCTCCAGCCGGTAGGCGTACTGCACCTGCGCGGGGGCGGAATAGTCCAGGGCGGCGTAGTGCAGGGTGATGTTGTTCTGGCGGTGGGTCAGGGTCAGCAGGCCGGTGTCGTCCAGTGTCTGCGTCAGGAGGGAGCCTTCGCCGGGCACCACCTCCCGGTTGGCCACCAGCAGCCTCGTGAGGACAATGGGGGGCACGTAGGAGCTTTTGCGGATGGAGTCGGGGTAGAAGCAGACAGCCCCGTTGCTCGTGCCGAACATCAGTCCGCCCCCCGTGGTGCAGAGCGCGGCGGCTTCGCTGAAACGCAGGGGGAGGGGGAAGGCATCGTCCCGGTAGTTTTCAAAGCGGTCTTCGGCAGGAATGTACTTGCTGATGCCGTGCTCGCCGGCCATCCACAGGCGGCCTGCCGCGTCTTCGCGGATGGAGAGGAGGACATCGGAAGGCAGCCCGTCGGCCACGCTGTAGGCGTGGAAGCGCGCCCTTCCCTGCCCGTCCAGGGAGGTGAGGCGGTTCAGCCCTCCTCCGAAGGTGGCGAAGTACAGCTGACCGTCGCGGGCAGGATGAATCCAGTGCACATCGTTGTTGCTCAGGCTCGCGGTGTCGCCGGGGATGCGCCGGTAGTGGTGGAAGGTGATGTCCTCGGGGCGGGCGTCAGAGACCTCGGCCATGAGTGCCCCCTGCGTGGTGCCTATCCAGATGCGCCCCTTGCCGTCGCCGGTGACGCAGCGCACCTTGTTGCAGAAGTCGCCGGGGTACCGGCGGAGGCGGTTGCGGGAATGCAGGAAGACTTCCTTGCCCTGCCCGTCGCGCACGAGGCAGTTCAGCCCCCCGCCAAAGGTGGCCACCCAGAGGCGGCGCAGGCTGTCGCGGTAGAGGCAGTAGAGGTTGTTGTCGCTCAGGCTGCAGCTGTCCTGCGGGTCGTGGAGGTAGCGGGTCAGGCGGTAGCGGCTTCCCTCGGGCACTGCCTTGACCAGGCCGTCGCCCTTGGTGGCTATCCAGAGCGTGCCGTCGGCCTCGGGCAGCAGGTAATAGGCGGTTCCCTGCAAGGGTGTGCCGCTGCGGGCGATGGTGCCCCGGTCGGTGAGGTACCCGCGCTCACGGTGTTCACGGTCGTAGACGCGGAGCTTCCCGTCTTTCAGGCCGACCCAGAGGTTGCCGTCCCTGTCCTCGCAGAGGGCGCGCACCTCGCCCGAGAGCGATTCGTAGGCGTAAGTGGTCGATGCCATCCGGTGGAAACGGGCGGGGGGAAAGGTGACCTTCTCCAGACCCTTCGAGTGGGTGCACAGCCAGAGATTGCCCTGACGGTCGGAGAATGCGGAATGAATCTTGTTGGAGAACCGCCAGTCGCTGCCCGACAGACTGTTGAAGAAGGGGCGCAGACAGCCGGCTTCGCGGTCGAAGTAGGAGAATCCCCCGCCATAGGGATGGACCCAAAGGGTGCCGTGCACGTCCTCATGCGCGTGGAAGGCGGGATTCGAGCGGTCTGTGCCCGTTGCTTCCACGTGGAACACTTCGGTCCTGACGTGGCAGGTCTTGGGGTTGAAGTGGGCGACGGTACCGGGCACGTGCTGTTCGAACCAGACTTCCTTACAGCGGTCCACGTAGACCGAGACGACGGGAGCGGGAGGAAGCAGGCCGGCCCCGTAGTGCACGGACGTGCCGCTGCGGAGGTTGTGAACGAAGAACCCGTCGGTGTCCGTGGCCATCAGCAGGTCGTCGTCCTGAAGGCTGCGAATGGCAATGATCCGCGACCGGGTCTGCAGGCGCAGGGGGCGGAAGGTTCCGTCGGACCGGCGGTAGACATATACCTGTCCACCGGTCGATCCGAAGAAGATTTCCCCGTCCCGTTCTTCGGCGGTGAAGAAGGGCTGTCCCCCGGCCCCGCTTTCTCCGGAGGTTCCGGTCAGGTGGAAGGCGGGGCTTTCCCCGCCGGGCTGCATCCTGCCCAGGCCGTTGTCGGTCAGCAGCCATTCGCAGCCTTCGGAGTCTTCGTACACGTCGTAGACGTGCGTGGCCGGGAAGGATGCGGAACGGGGCCTGTACCAGACGGGGACGGGGTTGCCGGTTGCGGGGTCGGTGGACACGCGCACTGCCCCCTCCCGTCTGGTGAGCAGCCACACGGCGCCGCCGTCCAGGGGGTGGACGGAGCGGGTGGATGGCATACTGTCCGGCTGTGCCGTGGCCACGATGTGCAGGCTGGTTTCGGTGCGGGGGTCGAAGCGGTAGACCTGGTCGTCGTAGGCGCGGAGGTAAAGGTAGCCGTACCTGTCCTCACAGATATGGTCTATGCGGTTGTTGCCCAGGGAGAGGCCGTTGCCCGGCATGGGCTTGTACACCTTGAAGGTATAGCCGTCGAACCGGTTGATGCCGTCCCAGGTGGAGAACCAGAGGTTGCCTTTCCTGTCTTGCAGGATGGACATGACGGTGTTCTGCGACAGCCCGTCTTCGGAAGAATAGTGGGTGAACTGGCAAAGCCTCTGTCCGTTGGCGGCCAGCACCCATGTGCATGCGGTAATTAGATAGAAGATCCTTTTCATAACGTCCGTCAGAATATGCTGCGGTAAAGATAGGGATTCTACGGAAAAATCTTTTATCTTTGTCGGAAAAACCGTGTGTTAAATAGACTAGCTTATGAAAACTTTCTTTCTTTTCACAAGGCGGTGTGCCCGAAGGCTGGCCGCCGCGACGATGTTCGCCTGCCTCCTGACGGACGGGCTTCCTGCCTTCGGGCAGACCACTACCCCGCCATATGCCATAACGCAACAGCTGCCCGTGTTCCACGAACGGATGAAAGAACTGCTCACCTACCCGCTGGCCTGGGGAAACTCCGCCACCCGGGACTTCGGTGCCTGGCGGGCGGAGGCGCGGGCTGCGGTGGAATCGTGCATGGGCAACGTGCCTCCCGCCCCGCAGGACTACGGGATGCGCATCACCGCCCGCGAGCAACGCGAGGGATACGGGGCGCTCAAGATAGAATTCAACGTGTCGGAATGGTGCCGCGTCCCGGCCTATCTGCTGGTGCCCAACGGCACGGGGCCTTTTCCCGCCCTGGTGATGCTGCACGACCACGGTGCGCGCTTCACCATCGGCAAGGAGAAAATGGTGCGTCCCTTCGAGGTGTCGCCCTCCATAGCAGAGGATGCTGAGGGGTGGGTTACCCGGTGCTACGACGGACAGTACACGGGCGATTACTTTGCCCGCCACGGCTATGTGGTGCTGGCCGTCGATGCCTTGCTGTGGGGAGAGCGGGGTTGCCGGGAGGGCACTACCTACGAGGCACAGCAGGCACTGGCCGCCAACATGCTGCAGCTGGGCAGTTCGTGGAGCGGGTTCATGGTGATGGATGACTTGCGAAGTGCGGATTTCCTGTCGTCCCTGCCTTTCGTCGATGCGGAGAAGGTGGGCTGCCTGGGGTTCTCCCTGGGGGCTTACCGGTCGTGGATGCTTTCCTCGCTGTCAGACCGCGTAAAGGCGGCGGCCTCTGTCTGCTGGATGAACACCACGGAACGGCTGATGACTCCGGGCAACAACCAGACGAAGGGTGCCTCGGCATTCGCAATGACCGTGCCCGGCCTGTGCCGCTACATGGACTACCCGCACGTGGCGGCCATCGCCTGCCCCAAGCCTGCCCTGTTCTTCAACGGCAGGAAAGACGTGCTCTTCCCCGTGGAAGGTGTGGAGGATGCCTACGCCGTCCTGCAGGACACCTACCGTTCGCAGGGAGCGGAAGACCGGCTGGTGACCCGCCTGTGGGACGGAGGGCACTTCTTCTCCAAGGAAATGCAACGGGAGACGCTGAAGTTCTTCGATACCGTCTTCAACGTCTCCCGATAAGGGTGCGGATGCCGCCGTCCTGCGGCAGCCTATTCCACCAGGCAGCCCCGGAACACAGTCCCCTTCAGTTCGGGCCCGAAGTAGAAACCGGGTTGGGTGGGCTGGTTGTAGGCCACGTTCTGTGTGGCGATGCTGATGCGGTAGACGGGGTCTTCCAGGAAGGTGTGGAAGCGGTAGTCCGTGGGGATGGGGCTGACGTAGAGGCGCAGGGCGGTGTTGTCCTCCGTGCGCAGCAGGACTTCCTCGCGCCAGTCGCCCAGGATGTCTCCCTGGAGGCAGGGCGTGGCTTTGGTCCCGTTGTTGGATGCACAGCCTTCGAACACGACAAGGGTGCGACAGGTCCGGAATTTCCAGTCGTACTTGCTCACCACGTTCTTGTCCAGCAGCTCGCGCAGCAAGTCACCGTCCCACCACACGGCCATGTTGGTCGGCAGCCGGCTTACGTGCTTGGCCACCAGCTTGCCCTGCACATCGCGTATGCCTCCGGTCGAAGGCGACCACATCTCCACGCCCGGATGCGTAGGGTCGATGTCGGCGGCCATGCAGCGTCCCACGTCGATGTTGCTCTTGTACTGGAAGAGCACCTCACCCGTCGCAGCGTCGCGGTAGGAAGACCCGTCCTTGCGGTTCTCGTGACAGCCCCATACCTGCAGTCCAGTCCTTGCGGGGTCGAACTGCGTGAGGTGGAGGGCATCGCCGTGTCCCATGCCGGTGGTGTACAGGCCTTTGCCGTCGTGGTCGATGACACACTGCCCGTAGACAATCTCGTCGCAGCCGTCACCGTCCACGTCTCCCACGCGCAGGTTGTGGTTGCCCTGTCCCGCATAGGCTTCGCATCCGGGATTGTTGCTGTCGAACACCCAGCGCTGGTGCAGTTGCTTCCCGTCCCAGTCGAAAGCAGCCAGCACGGAACGTGTGTAGTATCCCCGGCACATCACCACACTGGGACGGATGCCGTCCAGGTAGGCCACGCAAGCCAGGAAACGGTCGCTGCGGTTGGCACGGTTGTCGCCCCAGTCTTCCGGGTTTCCGCGCGGGGGCACGTAGCTGATGGTCTGGAGGGCGGCACCGGTAAGTCCGTCGAACACGGTCAGATACTCAGGTCCCCTCAGGATACGCCCATTTCCCGCGCGGTAGTCGGCCCCGGTGTCGCCAATGGCCTTTCCCGTGCCGTCAACGGTACCGTCGGCGGTCTTCATCACCACTTCCGCACGCCCGTCACCGTCGAGGTCGAACACCATGAACTGGGTGTAGTGCGCCCCGGCGCGGACGTTGCGTCCCAGGTCGATGCGCCACAAGTGGCTGCCGTCCAGGCGATAGCAGTCGACGAGCACAGGTCCGGTGTAGCCGTCGTGGGCATTGTCGTGGGCATTCGAGGGGTCCCACTTCAGGATGATTTCATATTCGCCGTCGCCGTCCACGTCGCCGATGCTTGCATCGTTGGGGCTATAAGAATAGGCTTCACCCGCCGGTGTCACGCCGTCTGCGGGACGGTTCAGCGGGATGTTCAGGTAGCCCGTGGGGGCGTCGGCAGGCAGTGTGTAGGCCGCTTCGGTCTCTCCCTTGCGGGCTTTCACGGTGTAGTGTGCCTCGGCGTTGCCGGCATAGTTGTCCTTGAAGAAGGTGGCGGTCTGCAAGGGGGCATTATTCAGTTTCACCCCGTCCCGGTACACGTCGAACGCTTCGTCCTCCGGGTCGGAGGAAAGGTACCGCCACGTGACCACCACGGTCGACGGGTTTTCGCGGATGGCCACCAGTCCGCGTCCCAATGTTTCGCGTTGCATACGGCTGAAGTCATAGGCAGGCTGTGCACACAAAGCCCACGCCGCCGTGCAAAAGCTCAGAATCAAATAAAATGCTTTCATATCTATTCTTTCTCTTAGTTTAGTATATACGATTCATTCTCTCTATCTTTGTAACCGTTTTCAAAAAATGTATCCGTCTTATGGCAACGCAACACCTGCCCTCCGCTCCCGGCCCCATCGGCGTGTTCGACTCCGGGTATGGCGGCCTCACCATCCTCAGCAGGATCCGGAAGGTCTTGCCCCGGTACGACTATGTGTACCTGGGCGACAACGCCCGCACCCCTTACGGCACCCGCTCGTTCGAGATAGTCTATGCCTTCACGCTCCAGGCCGTCACCCGCCTGTTTGAACTGGGATGCCACCTTGTCATCCTGGCCTGCAATACGGCTTCGGCCAAGGCGTTGCGCAGCATCCAGATGAACGACCTCCCGCAGTTGGACCCCGCAAGGCGTGTGCTGGGTGTCATCCGTCCCACTGCGGAATGCGTGGGCGAAATCACGCGCAGCCGTCACGTGGGAGTGCTCGCCACGGCAGGCACCATCCGGTCGGAGTCTTACGCAATGGAAATCTGCAAACTCTACCCCGACATCCGGGTCACGGGCGAAGCCTGCCCGCTGTGGGTGCCGCTGGTGGAGAACAACGAGGCGGCAGGCGAGGGAGCCGACTACTTCGTGCGCCAGCACATCCACCGGCTGTTGGAGAAGGACACACAAATCGACACCGTTATCCTAGGCTGCACCCACTATCCGCTGCTGCTGCCCAAAATCGCGCAATTCATGCCGCCGCACATACGCATCGTCACACAGGGCAACCTTGTGGCGACCAGCCTGGAAGACTATCTGCGCCGTCATCCCGAAATGGCCGCCCGCTGCACCCGTGGAGGGCGGTGCACCTACTACACCACCGAGGCAGCCGACAAGTTCAGGGA
>CAYPUJ010000103.1:0-8982 GCA_964413805.1 uncultured Bacteroides sp.
TCGGAAGGAGGAAAACGGGAACGGAAGGACGAAAGAGATACACCTTATTATATAATATAAAAAAGACTCAAGAAACAACAACTCTCTATTTTTTCAATCAACAAGGCTCAAAAAAGTCAAGGCAACCACATAAAAATACTCAAAACGCAGAAATCAGCCATCAGAGAAAGAGTATAAAATGTTAAATGGATATCTGCAATATGCCGGTATAATTAAGGCCGAAAATGAATATTGCTTCCTTTGCGGTTGAAGCATATATTCATTGCCACTTGAAGCTATAATCATTGGCACTTGAAACTATAATCATCGACACTTAATCCAATAATCTTTGGCAGTTGAAGTATATCTGTGGCTATGACTGATTTTACTTCACACTTTATTCTTAATATTACCGGTTTACTTCACAGCCAGGTGCAAGTCTTCCTGAAAGACTACACTGTTCATGGTTTTCTGTTCCCGGATCAGTTCACATGTACGAAGATGGCACGTTTTTTCAACGAAAAGTAAGCGAAACCTATAAATTTTGATGCGGTTGCCTGACAAAAACAAACTGCTACAGCCTTTTATCATATACTTTTCGTACCTTTGCGCCCGATTCAGTAACCTATCAGTGATAACAACATGAGTTTTAACATTCAAAAGACGAAATCGAAACGAGTAGTGATTGTAGGCGGTGGTTTTGGCGGGCTTAAACTAGCCAACAAATTACGCAAATCGAACTTCCAAGTTGTGTTGGTGGATAAGAACAATTACCATCAGTTTCTACCTTTGATTTACCAGATTGCTTCTTCCGGATTAGAGCCCAGTTCTATTTCTTTCCCTTTCCGAAAGATATTCAGGAAGCGGAAAAACTTCTATTTCCGTATGGCCGAGGTGCGTTCCATCCATCCCGAACGAAAAATCCTGCAAACCTCTATCGGCAAGGTAGAGTACGATTACCTGGTATTTGCCGCAGGCACCACGACTAATTTCTTCGGCAATACCCATCTGGAAGAGGAGGCCATGCCGATGAAGACCGTTTCCGAAGCAATGGGGTTGCGCAACGCATTGTTAGCCAACTTAGAGCGTAGCATCACTTGCGCAACCGAACAGGAACGCAATGAACTGCAGAACATTGTCATCGTAGGTGGCGGTGCCACGGGCGTGGAAATTGCCGGCGTATTGTCTGAAATGAAAAAGTACGTTATCCCCACTGACTATCCCGACATGGAGAGCAGTCAGCTGAACATTTTCCTGATTGAGGCTTCCGGCCGTTTGCTGTCGGGCATGTCACCCGAGTCTTCGGCCGCAGCCGAACAGTTCTTACGCAATATGGGGGTCAACGTCTGCTTGCACAAAAAAGTAGTGGACTATCAGGACCACAAAGTGATATTCGAGGACGGCATGGCCATCCCCACCCGTACATTCATCTGGGTAAGCGGTGTGAAGGCCACCCCCATCGGCAATATGCCTGCCCAGTGCATAGGCAGGGGCGGAAGGCTTAAAGTGGATGCCTACAACCGGGTGGAAGGTTTAGAAGACGTGTTTGCCATTGGCGACCAGTGCATCATGTTGGGTGGTGACAAGGAATATCCCAACGGGCATCCGCAGTTGGCGCAAGTGGCCATCCAGCAAGGTAAACTGCTGGCACAAAACCTGAAACGTCTGGAAAAGAAGAAAGCCCTAAAACCCTTTCGCTATAAGAACCTGGGGGCTATGGCCACTGTGGGACGCAACCGCGCCGTGGCAGAGTTCAGCAAGGTGAAGACGCAAGGATGGTTTGCATGGGTGTTGTGGCTGGTAGTCCACTTGCGTTCCATTCTGGGTGTGCGTAACAAAATGCACGTCATGCTGAACTGGATGTTCAATTACTTCACTTACGACCAGTCGTTCCGCATCATTGTCTATGCCCGCAAGGCCAAGGAGGTACAAGAGCGCGAGCGACGTGAAGCGCAGGTGCATTGGGGAGAAGATTTGAAGAACTGACGGTGAATGCTTAGAGCCGGTCAGTCAGTTATTGCATAAGTTGGATATATGTACAATCGGGATAAAAGAGTATTGGTGGGCATGAGTGGCGGCATCGACAGCACTGCCACTTGCCTGATGCTGCGTGAGCAGGGCTATGAGGTGGTGGGGCTCACCATGTGGGTGTGGGGCGACGAACCGACAGAAGCCCGGCAACTGGCCAGGCAGATGGGCATTGAGCACCATGTGGCCGATGAACGCAAGGCATTCCGGCAAATCATCGTGCAATACTTCATCAACGAGTATAAACAGGGCCGCACACCCAATCCGTGTGTGATGTGCAATCCGCTGTTCAAATTTCGCATCCTGACAGAATGGGCCGACCGGTTGGGCTGTGCCCACGTGGCCACCGGACATTATTCGCGCCTTGAGAAACAAAACGGGAAACTGTATATCGCAACAGGCGATGACGAGACGAAAGACCAATCTTACTTCTTGTGGCGGTTGTCGCAGGATGTGTTGCAGCGGTGTATCTTCCCATTGGGAGTCTTCACCAAAGTTCAAGTGCGCGATTATTTGCGCACCAGGGGATATACGCTGAAAGCCGAGTCGAAGGAGAGCATGGAAGTTTGCTTCATCCAGGGCGACTACCGTGACTTTCTGCGCGAGCATAGTCCGGAAACAGACAAAGAGATTGGTCCGGGCTGGTTTGTCAATGCCGAAGGTATAAAACTGGGGGAGCACAAAGGATTTCCTTATTATACTGTCGGACAACGGAAGGGGCTGGGCATTGCCTTGGGCAAACCGGTCTACGTGTTGAAGATAAATCCCCAAAAGAATACCGTGATGTTGGGCGATGCCGACCAACTGAAGACTGCCTATATGCTGACAGAAGATGCCATGCTGACCGATGAAGCAGAATTTTTCGGGAGTGAGGAACTGACTGTGCGCATCCGTTACCGCAGCCGTCCTTTGCCATGCAGTGTACGCCGCCTTGACAACGGACGATTGTTGGTGCATTTCCATGCCGAAACATCGGCCGTGGCTCCGGGACAGTCAGCTGTGTTTTACATCGGCCGGCGTGTGGTGGGCGGTTCATTCATTGCTTCGCAACGGGGCATTGGAATGTATGTGGATTTATTATGATAGATATAAAACAATGAAGAGATTAATCGTATTTACTGCATTTGCCTTCTTACTGATAGGAGTGTCAGCACAGCAGGACACATTGAAGTATCGCATCAGCCTAAAGGACAAGACTGCCACTACCTACTCACTGGAGCATCCCGAAGCTTTTCTGTCTGAAAAAGCCATTGCACGCCGTGTAAAACAACATCTGCCCATCGACTCCACCGATTTGCCCGTGTGCGACAGTTATGTGGATGCCATCCGGAAGCAGGGAGTCAATATTGTAGTGACGGGAAAATGGGATAACTTTGTCACCGTGTCGGTCAACGACACGACACCAATAAACCGCATTGCCGCCCTGCCTTTTGTGCGGTGTGTGGAAAAGGTGTGGACCGCCCCCCGGCAACAAGCGGAGACACCTGCGCGCGATTCACTGGAGAACTGTCCTACCCTGCATCCGGACAGCCTCTATGGCGTGGCCACTGCACAGATTGAGTTGAGCAACGGGCAGAAATTGCATGAAGCCGGCTTCCGGGGCGAAGGCATGACCATAGCCGTCATCGATGCCGGTTTCCACAATGCCGACCGCATGGAGTCCATGCGCAACATCCGCATCCTGGGAACCAAGGACTTTGTGGGACCTGCCGGAACTGACATCTATGCCGAGAGCAGCCACGGCATGATGGTACTTTCGTGCCTCGGCATGAACCGCCCGAACATCATGACGGGAACAGCACCCGAAGCTTCTTTTTGGTTGCTGCGCAGCGAAGACGAGTATTCAGAACACCTGGTGGAACAGGACTACTGGGCAGCTGCCGTGGAGTTTGCCGACAGCGTGGGAGCAGATGTCATCAACACTTCGCTGGGTTACTTTGCATTTGACGACACGACCAAGAACTATCGCCTGCGCGACTTGGACGGACGACATGCCCTGATGTCGCGCCAGGCTTCGCGCATAGCAGACAAGGGCATGGTGCTGGTGTGCAGTGCAGGCAACTCCGGGATGAGTTCCTGGAAGAAAATAACGCCACCGGGCGACGGCGAAAACGTATTGACGGTAGGGGCTGTGGACCATAAAGCCGTGCTGGCACCTTTCTCTTCCATTGGCAATACTGCCGACGGACGCATCAAACCGGACGTGGTGGCCGTGGGATTGGGTGCCGACGTGATGTACACCAATGGCAACCAGGGGAAAGCCAACGGGACCTCGTTTGCATCGCCCATTCTCTGTGGCATGGTGACCTGCCTGTGGCAGGCATGTCCGACACTGACGGCCAAGGAACTCATCGAACTGGTGCGTCGTTCGGGCGACCGTGCCGACTTCCCGGACAATATTTACGGCTATGGGGTACCCGATTTCTGGAAAGCATACAAGCTGTATGATGCATTCATGAACAAGTGAAAACTTTGCCTTTTTCATGGAAACATTGTCGTTGCATGACTTGAACGCATTGGTGCGGCACAGTCTGGAGCAGTGCCTGCCTGACACCTACTGGGTGCAGGCCGAACTGAGCGAAGTGCGTGTCAATGCCACGGGGCATTGCTATGTAGAGTTCGTGCAGAAAGAACCGCGTGGCAATGGACTGGTGGCCAAAGCACGCGGTGTCGTCTGGGCCAATGTGTTCCGCTTGCTGAAACCTTACTTCGAAAAAGCGACCGGACAAGCCTTTGCAGCCGGCATCAAGGTACTGGTGGAAGTGACGGTCAATTTCCACGAACTGTATGGCTACAGTTTGGCTGTGCAGGACATCGACCCCACTTACACTTTGGGAGACATGGCCCGGAGGCGTCGGGAAATATTGCAACAACTGGAAGAAGAAGGCGTGCTTACGCTGAACAAAGAACTGCCCATGCCCCGGCTGCCCCAGCGTGTGGCAGTCATTTCGTCGGCCACGGCAGCCGGTTATGGAGACTTTTGCCACCAGCTGGAGCAGAATGCACGGGGATATCATTTCCGGGTGGAACTGTTTCCTGCCATCATGCAAGGCGAGCGGATAGAAGAGTCGGTGTTGGCAGCCCTTGATCAAATCAACAGTCATTTGGAGGCATTCGATGTGGTGGTCATCATCCGAGGCGGGGGAGCCACTTCCGACTTGTCGGGTTTCGACACCTACCTGCTGGCGGCAGCTTGTGCCCAGTTCCCGCTTCCCATCATTACCGGCATCGGTCACGAACGCGACGATACGGTGCTGGATGCCGTGGCCCACACCTCGGTAAAGACCCCTACAGCCGTTGCCGAGTTTCTGATTGGCTGCATGGACAAGGCGGCTCTTGAACTGCAACAACTGACCGACCGGTTCCGGGCAGGCGTACTGACCCTGTTGGAACAGGAGCACCGACGGATAGACACTTGCAGGCAACGCATCCCTTCTGCGGCCTACCGCCGCATCGCCCATGAGAAGCTGGAACTGCTCACCCTGAAGAAAGATGTGGCAAGGGCGGCCAATGCCGGTCTGATGCACAGCCGGCACCGCCTGGAACTCCTGCAACAGCGTGTGGCAGATGCTTCACCGGCCAGGCAGCTGGCACGCGGCTACAGCCTTACGCTGAAAGAAGGCAAGGTCGTGAAAAGGGCGGCCGATTTACACGCCGGCGATAGCCTGCAGACCTTGTTGCACGATGGGACGGTGGTTTCGGTGGTACAGTCACAACCGGATACCGATAACAGACAAACATTCATATAATAAGGAAAGGAACATCATGCCAGCCAAGAAAAAAGAAACCTACTCCCAAGCTATGAACCGCTTGGAGACAATAGTCCGGCAAATAGACAACAACGAACTGGAAATTGACCAACTGGCCGAAAAGATAAAGGAAGCCAATGAAATCATCACTTACTGTAGCAACAGACTGACCAAAGCAGAACAGGAAGTGGAGAAATTACTGGCCCAGAAGCAAGAACCGAAAGAATAGACGGTCTTGGGCAGGGCTTTTTCCACCACCCAAGACCGTCCGGAAACTGTCAGTAGCTCATCAGTCTGTCACGCAGATAGCCGCCCCGCACTCACTTGCTCGTCTGCAACCCGCTCCGTTTACTACGGTTGTAGCTACGGTATTCGTCCAGTTCGATTTCCACATCGGGCTCTTCCAGCCTGCCACTTTGCGGCAAGCCGAAAGCGATGTATTTAATGGCCAACCCGCGCTCCAGCCATTGCTGCTCGTAATACGTGCGGATGCCAAGAATCTCGTCAACCAAACCGGAGTGGTACAAATCATCCGTCAGGAACTTGACGGGCAAATGGTTCCGCTCTACCATATATCTGGTATAGACAAACATAAAGTTGCTGTCCGTCTTGACATGGATAAGCCCTCCGTCTTTCAGGAACTTCCGATACCGCTCCATGAAGAACGTAGACGTAAGCCGCTTTGTCACTTTCTTCATCTGCGGGTCAGAAAAAGTAAGCCAGATTTCGTCTACCTCACCGGGAGCAAAGAACCGGTCAATGATTTCGATGTTGGTGCGCAGGAAAGCCACGTTTTTCATTCCCGCCCGCAATGATTCGGTAGCACCGGTCCACATACGCGCACCCTTGATGTCCACCCCTATGAAATTCTTTTCCGGAAACATACGTCCCAATCCCACGGTATATTCTCCCCGTCCACAGCCCAGTTCGAGCACGATGGAAGAATCATTACGGAAGAACATCTCGCGCCAATGCCCTTTCATATTGAATGGCACGTCGTCCGCTACCGAATAAGGATATTCGAACACATGCGGATAACGTGCCATGTCGGCAAACTTTGCTAATTTTCCTTTACCCATGCAATCATTCGGCTTGATCAGTGGTGTTCCCGGCATCTGCCGCCTCTGCCTGCTGCGACTTCAGATCCTCGTAAAAGGCCACGTATGAAGTGTAAACATAAGGGACGAGGAAGAGGCAGCCGATACCCAATGTCAGCACGCACAAGAGAGCCCAGCCGATGAAACTAAGGCAGAGGAGGAAGAATTTCATCTTGTTGCCTTCCATCATGGCCATGCTCTTCTCAATGGCTGCATTGTAGGACAACTCGGGCTGTTCACGCAGGATGAAAGGCGTCATGGCGTAGGAACAGGCCTTGATGATGCCTGGCACGATGAGCAGCAATGTCCACAAGAACGTGTAGACGCTCATCAGCAACATGGTGCCCCACACGCGCATATAGTCGTTGAATCCGCCGAACAAGGTATTAATCACCACCTTGCGCTCGTGCAGCACATCATAGAATACCATGTAAGCCCCCCACTCCAACACCGGGATAATGAAAATGTAAGCCATCAAGCCTATCCAAGGGATGTTGGAAAGCACACCGGCAATAGCCATGTAAATCAACGTAGTGACGGCTCCCATGAGCCAATTTCCGGTCAAGGCTGCATAAGCTTCGTTGCGAAGCACTGAATTTGGTTTCAACATAAACGTAAATCATTAAAGGTTTGATAGTAAAGGAGTGTCATATTCTCTCAGTCGAGCACCGTCACCCAGCCGTGTACATCCGGCTCATCACCATACTGAATGGCACGCAGCTTATTGTAGAGCCGGGTGCAGACCGGGCCGGGCTTGCCGTCTTTGGCTATGATGTAGGAATGACCGTTTTCCGGGTCGTCAATGCGCAAAATGGGACTGATGACAGCTGCGGTCCCGCAAGCCCCTGCTTCCTCAAAGGTGGTGAGTTCCTCCTCCGCCACCGGGCGACGTTCCACCTTCATGCCCAAATCTTCGGCCAGTTGCATCAGGCTCTTGTTGGTGATGGAAGGCAGGATGGACGTGGAGAGCGGGGTTACATACGTATTGTTCTTGATGCCAAAGAAGTTGGCCGCGCCACATTCGTCTATGTACTTCTTCTCCTTGGCATCAAGGTAGAACTCGGCAGAATAGCCGCCCTCGTGGGCTTCCTTGCTGGCACGCAGGCTGGCCGCATAGTTGCCGCCCACCTTAAACGTACCCGTGCCCAAAGGAGCCGCCCGGTCATACTTGCGCGTAATGACATAAGGAGTGGCAACAAAACCTCCCTTGAAGTAAGGTCCCACCGGTGTCACAAACACCAGGAAAAGGTATTCTCCGGCCGGCCGCACCCCTACCTGTGCCCCTGTCCCGATCAGCAACGGACGGATATACAGGGAGGCACCGCTCTCATAAGGCGGAATGAAATGTTCGTTCAGCTTCACTGCTTTCACGACGGCTTCCCTGAAACGTTCCGTAGAGAGTTCCGGCATCAGGATGCCCCGGCAGGTAGACTGCAGGCGGGCTGCATTTTCTTCCAAACGGAATATCCGTATCTTGCCATCCTTCCCCCGGAAGGCTTTCAGTCCCTCGAAGGCTTCCTGCCCGTAGTGCAGGCAGGTGGCCGCCATGTGCAACGGGATGGTTTCTTCGCTGCATATTTCCAGTTCTCCCCACTGTCCATTACGATGGTAAATCCTCACGTTGTAATCCGTCTTGATATATCCAAAAGACAGATTTGCCCAGTCAATTTCTTTCATATCTCAAAGTCATTAATAGAAACGTTTACTTTATTTCCGGTTCTTAAAATCGTATCAGGAACCCTAAAAACACAGCGTACAAACCGAACCCTCCATCACATTGCGGGCAGCCCGCCTCATCCATGAGGAGAATCTTATGCACACTGGTGTTCGACAAAGATACGATAAAAAACAAAATACTTCCACACTTTCCCACAACAAAACGTGGTTACGTCGCTTAAAAATACGGCTAAAATACGGCTCATCCTCCACACCTGTACCGAACGTGTTCCACACCTGTACCGAACACGTTCCACACTTGTACCGAACACGCTCCATACCTGTACCGAACGCGCGTTTTGCCTGTACGGAGGACGGGCAGGACTGATGGATAAACGGCATTACGTAACAACTTGTAGTTCAGTAAGTAAGAAGTCATACTCAGCATCTGCTGATTCGCGCTTCATTATATA
>CAYPUJ010000104.1:0-8938 GCA_964413805.1 uncultured Bacteroides sp.
TGCAGGAAGTAGTACAACAGGGATTGCCGCTTCACTAACAGGGAGACGTTTTCTGGGTATTGAACAAGATAGCGGATTCTTGGCTCTAAGCAAAGCACGCAGAGAGGAAATCAATGATAATGGTTTGCGCATGACATATTGCGGAAAAATCAAAGACATGGCTTATATTCCATCCCAGCAGATTGTTTGTGAAGACTTCCAAAACGATTACGGATTACCTTTTTGACCAACGTGAGGCGTAAGAAGTTTGGGGCAGGCTCGGCACAGACTTGCTATCATAGGAAAGCAAGTGCCACGATCATTGGCGGGGCATACGCTTCTGAACAATAGTCGTTGGGAGTCCGCGATGTTGTTGTGCTCGGGGAAAACGTGGAACATCGCAAACAGTTTTCTCGGTATTTGGCTGTTGTAAGTGCCCATAGTAACGGAATATCATTAAAAAAAATTAAGAAGTTTGTTTTGATAAGATAGAAAAACATATTTTCGCAAAATCATTTATAGACAAAAAGCATGAAAACCATAAAATTGTTTATTGCGCTTTTATTTTTTGTGGTATCTGCTCGTTCTCAAGTTGCCATAAAAGGAATGAACGGCAATTCATTGCCTTTAATGCCTCCAATTGATACATTGGATAATGCATTGCTATGCGTACATTATCGATTATCTGTAATTAACGATGTTCAAATCAAGAATGATTATCAGAAATATGATCTGGTATTGCAAGTAGGAAGACGATTGTCAAAGTTCTCTGATTATGGAGAATTTGTAAATGATTCTATTGTATTGGCAGAAGAAATGCAAGGAGTGCCTCGAAATGTAATTATGCAAGGCATGCTGAGTAGAAGACATGGGCTTTATTCTGAGGCAATATATAAGAATATGCCTGCCGGAAAATATACGGTAACAGATAAGATATTGATTAACCCGTATTCTTATGAAGAAAGTATTCCGCAGATGGATTGGAATATAATAGCCAATGCGGATTCAATGATTTTAGGTTATAAATGCGAAAAGGCTGCCTGTCATTTTCGGGGACGCGATTATATAGCATGGTTTACCGGTGAAATAGCCATAGATAATGGCCCTTGGAAATTCCATGGATTGCCGGGGCTGATTCTTAAGGTTGAGGACGAAAGCAAGGAATATATTTACGAATGCATTGGTTTGTATCGTCCCAAATGGTATTCTCCCATATACCGGAAGGAAAATCGTCAGGAGATAAAAACGGTACGTTCTAAATTTTTGGTAGCCAAGGAAAGAGCAATGAATAATCCTTTGTCCGAGCTGGGAAATGACCCGAGGATTGTTTCCATGAAAACTCCGGAAGGGGGAGTACGTAATAAAATAGCTTATAATCCAATGGAACGGGAGTGATGAAAATAGTGGCCGTCTTTCTCTTATGCATGATTCCTGTTTGGGGAGGGGCTCAATCCTTTATTTCAGGTATAATCTCTGATGGTGAAAACGGTTTGCCGTTGGCGGGAGCCATCATCAAGGTTACGGCAATGGATAATAGTTTGGTTGCATATACTTCATCCAAGGAAGACGGCAGTTATAAGATGAGATTACATTCTTCGGAAAAAGAATTCTTTTTGTCTGTCAGCTTTTTAGGCTATAAAACGGATACAGTTAAGATTGCCAATCAGGATTGCATAAAGAATTTTGCATTACAGACAGAGGCAATTATGCTCCATGAAGTTTATGTTACCCCTCCTGCCATAACAAAAGTCGGAGACACGCTGACTTACAGAGTGGATAGATTTAAGCATGAGCAAGACCGTTCCATCAGTGATGTGCTGAAAAAGATGCCCGGAATTGAAATTGGTGAAACAGGAAGCATCTCATATCAAGGAAAGCCTATTAGCAGATTTTATATTGAAGGAATAGATTTATTGGGTAAAAAATATTCATTGGCAAGCAGCAGCATTCCTTCGGATGCCATCAGCAGTGTCCAGGTTTATGAGAATCACCAACCCATTAAGGCTTTGAACGGTTTGGCTTACTCTGATCGGGCAGCATTGAATCTGGTATTGAAAGATAAAAAACGTATAAAGCCGGTCGGATATATTGAAGGCGGAGTAGGAGGAATGAAGGATGAACTGCTTTGGTCGGCGGATTTTTTTTCGTTATTCTTTGCAGCACAAAAGCAATCTCTGTTTTCTTATAAAAGTAATAATACCGGCACTCTTCTTGCGAATTTGCAAGAAGAGCAAGGCATAAATGCAGAAGATTTGGAAAGGGGGGATACCAATGGCTCCCGAAAATTTGTTCTCTGCCATATCTGTCACAGAATTGCCCATTGCCGCAAGCCGTTATAAGTTCAATCAATCACATCTTTTCAATTACAACCGGTTGTGGAAAAAGAATAACCTGCAATGGCGTATCGCAGCATCCTACCTGAATGAGAACAACAGACAAAAGGTGTATTTGGACAAAGACTACATTCTTCCGGATGACGAACACTATTTAATTATTGAGGACAATACGGGGAAAATAAGAAATAACAAGTTAACTTTGGAAGTTTCTCAAGAGTTGAATACGAGCAAATTTTATATGAGCAATTCAACGGACATTTCTGCAAATTGGCAAAACTTAAACTCGGATATAGCGGGCAATATTTCCACAAATATTCAAGAATTTGACCTGCCGACATACTATGTGCAAAATAACATGAGCATGGTCAGAAGGTTGAAGAACAATGCACTGTCTTTTTACTCATATATCAGGTATGCGAATCAGCCGCAAGAACTGGATTTGCAAATGAGGACAGAAGATTTAGGGCTGATAAGCCAAAGTGCAAAACGTGCCATGCTATATACGATAAACGGTACTGATTTTTCTGTCTCTTATCTGAAATCTGTTTTTAGTTTAGGGGCAAAGTTCTGTGCCTCTGCAAGTTCATACAAGACGGAAAACAATAGTTCGTTCATTACCTCGATGGGATATGACAATATGAACCGTTTGAAAGATAAAAGGTTTGACATTCAGCTGTGTCCGCAATATAACTACAGCCCTAATAGAGTGAAGCTGAAAATCTCCATGCCGGTTTCATACACTTATTATAATTGCAATAATATGGAACGGGAAACGAGATTCAAAAATCACGTATGGATTTTTGAGCCGTCGGTACTTTTGCGTTTCGACATTACTAAATATTGGAATGCTTCCATCAATTATTCGCATAAAAAACAGTTGGGAGATATATTGGATTTTGTTGATTCTCCGGTGATGAAGGATTATCAGATATCACAACTTGGCAGTGGCATATTGGAGGAGCGCGTTTCCGATACATACAGTTTTCAACTGGTATACAGAAACCAATTGGACGCTTTGTTTTTTCATTTATCTGCAATATATCGCCCGATGACTGTTAATACGATTTCAGGCAATCAGTTTTCCAGTGACAATATTATTGAGTATAAATTACCGCAATCCAATGATAGGGATATGAAAATTATCACTTCTTCATTGGCCAAATTTATAGATTGTCTGAATACTAATTTTTCAGTTACGGTTGGATATACAGAAACTGAATCCTCCCTTTATCAGCAACAGCAATTGTATCCGTTAAAAGTGAAAGGCTATCGTGTTGAAACCAAATTAGACAGTAAGATAACCTCTTGGCTGAATCTGGAAGCTAAGATACAATGGAATAAATCGTTGTTGGATGATAAGAAAAATCCCGTAAGAAAATCTGAGAATATACGTCCCAATGTTATCGGATACTTCATTCCTGCCAGAGATTTATACTTTTCATTGTCTGCAGAATATAGTAATAGAAAGAATACCACAGACGGCTCGACGGATTATCTGTTTATGGATGTAAAAGCAAACTATAAAAAAGGGAAGTGGGAGACAGAATTGCTTTGTCAGAATATTCTCAACCTTAAATTGTATGAAAACGTTGATTACAGCGAATTGACTTCTTCATACACGTCTTTTCCGTTAAGAGGATTCAGCCTTTTGACAACTATACGTTATAACTTTTGAGTGCGATCTTGCTGTCTGCCTTTGTGGAGGCCTTTGTTTATACCGTAATTTACCTTCCGCAAATTTGGATATAAGTCACGATTTATGTCTAAATTTGCAGCAACTTATAAACAAAGCGCAGCATTCATGGATTTGCAGACAGCCAACTATATCAACGTCAACGGCAAGTTGCTCGACCTTCGCGTTCCCCGGGTGATGGGCATCCTGAACCTCACTCCCGACTCCTTCTATGCCGGAAGCCGTGTGCAGGCCGGGGAGGCCGTTGCACGCCGTGCGGAACAGATTGTGCAGGAAGGAGGCGACATCATCGACGTGGGAGCCTGTTCCTCCCGTCCCGGTGCGGCTGCCGTTTCACCGCAGGAAGAAAGGGCGCGGTTGCGTGCCGGGCTGACGGCGGTGCGCCGTGCGGTTCCCGACGCAGTGCTTTCCGTTGATACCTTCCGGGCCGATGTGGCACGCATGTGTGTGGAGGAGTTCGGTGTGGCCATCATCAACGACATTTCGGGCGGCGGGCTGGATGCCGGCATGTTCCGCACCGTGGCCGACCTGCACGTGCCATACGTCCTGATGCACATGAAAGGCACCCCGCAGGACATGCAACGGGCACCGCACTACGACGACCTGCAGCGGGAGGTGTTCCTCTACTTTGCCTCCCGGGTGCAGGCTTTGCGCGACCTGGGTGCGCACGACATCATCCTCGACCCCGGCTTCGGATTCGGCAAGACCCTGGCGCACAACTACCGCCTCCTGTCCTGTCTGGAAGACTTACGCATCTTCGGCCTGCCCCTGCTGGCGGGCGTGTCGCGCAAGTCGATGGTCTACGGCCTGCTGGGCGGGACACCCGACGATGCCCTGAACGGCACCACCGCGCTGCACACCATCTGCCTGCTCAAAGGGGTGAACATCTTGCGCGTACACGATGTGCGTGCCGCCGTCGAGGCCGTCCGCGTGGTGCAGGCCATGCAGGAGCAATCCCCCTCCGCCGTTGTTGACGACGGCATCAGTCATTAACCATTAATCCATTCTTTCCATGTTCTTCGATTTTGGAATAAAAGACTTTATCGACATTCTGCTGGTCGCCTTCCTGTTGTACTACACATACAAGCTGATGAAGGCATCCGGCTCCATCAACGTGTTTACGGGCATCCTGGTGTTCATCCTCATCTGGGTCGTCGTGTCCCAGGTGCTGGAGATGAAACTTCTCGGCTCCATATTCGACAAGCTGGTCAACGTGGGTCTGCTGGTGGTCATCCTCCTCTTCCAGGAAGAGATACGCCGCTTCCTGCTGACGCTGGGTTCGCACCAGTATGCCAAAAAGCTGATCCGCTTCTTCACGGGCAATGACAGGAAGAAAGGTGTGAGCCACGAGGACATCATGCCCATCGTCATGGCCTGCATCAGCATGGGCAAGCAGAAGGTGGGGGCACTCATCGTCATGGAGCATGGCACGCCCCTGGACGACGTGGTGCGCACGGGCGAGGTGATTGATGCCAATGTGAACCAGCGGCTCATCGAGAACATCTTCTTCAAGAACAGCCCCCTGCACGACGGCGCTATGGTCATCAGCAGAAAGCGCATCAAGGCTGCCGGATGCATCCTGCCCGTGTCGCACAACCTGGACATCCCCAAGGAACTGGGGCTGCGCCACCGGGCGGCGATGGGCATTTCGCAAGTTTCCGACGCTCATGCCATTATCGTGTCCGAAGAGACCGGCGGCATCTCCGTGGCCTACAAAGGGCAATTCCACCTGCGCCTCACGGCCGAGGAACTGGAAAGCCTGCTGACGAAGGAAAGTTGAGGCCGTGCGACCCGGTTCCGTGGCGGGCGGGACAGCCGCTTCCGGGCACCGGGCCGACTGCGGCACACAAGTATAAAAAAACATCTAAATTTTGATTACCGTGGATAGAAGAAACTTTTTGCGTACCGGCAGCCTGGCCATGTTGGGTTCGCTGGCGATGCCTTCCCTGGGACTGCCGACGGCGGTGCGCGAGGCATTGGGAAGCGGGCAGTCGGCCGTGGCTGCTGCCATGACCCACTTCGGCGTGACGGAAAGCGACCTGAAGAAAGTGCTGGCCGTCGCACTGGAGAACGGCGGGGACTATGCAGACCTCTACTTTGAACATACGTTCAACAACAGTGTCAGCCTGATGGATGGCAGCGTGAACAATTGCGGCTCGAACATCGACTTCGGCATGGGCGTGCGCGTCCTGGCAGGCGACCAGACGGGCTATGCCTACGTGGAGGGTGCCACGCCGGAAGAGATGATTCGTGCTGCCCGCACGGCTGCCCGCATCGCCACGTCGGGCAAGGCGGTGACCGCTCCGGTGGGACTGACGGAGAAGGCCGTGCCCAAGAACCGCTATGCCGTGCTCCGGCCCTGGGAGGAAGTGAGCCTGAAGGCCAAGATACCTTTCCTGGAGAAGCTGAACGAGAAAATCTTTTCGCTCGACGCCCGTGTCCGCAAGGTGCAGGCCGCGCTGACAGACAGCACTTCGCACGTGCTTTTCTGCAACTCGCTCGGGGTGTCCTTCTACGACTACCGCCCGATGGTGTCCTTTGTGGCCGTCTGCATCATGGAGGAAAACGGGCAGATGGAAAACAGCTATGCCTCCCGTTCCTACCGGCAGGGATTCGAGTTCCTGACCGACGACATTGTGGATGTCCTGGCCCGCGAAGCCGTGGACAAGACCGCCATCCTCTTCAAGGCCGTCAAGCCCAAGGGGGGAGAAATGCCCGTGGTGATGGGTGCGGGCGGTTCGGGCATCCTGCTGCACGAGGCCATCGGCCATGCCTTCGAGGCGGACTTCAACCGCAAGCGCACTTCCATCTTCTGTGACCTCTTCGGCAAGAAAGTGTGCGACAGCCGCATCAACGTGGTGGATGACGGCACCATCCCCCTCAACCGGGGGGCGGTCAACATCGACGACGAGGGTGTGGAAGGACAGAAGACGTACATCGTGCGCGAAGGCATCCTCACCAGCTACCTGCACGACCGCATCAGTGCCCGCCACTACGGCGTGGAGCCTACGGGCAACGGACGCCGCGACACTTTCCGCAACGTGCCCATCCCCCGTATGCGTGCCACCTACATGGAGGCGGGCGACGTGAAGGAGGAGGACATCATCGCCGCTGTCAGGAAAGGCATATACGTGGACAACTTCACCAACGGGCAAGTGCAAATCGGCGCGGGCGACTTCACCTTCTTCGTCAAGTCGGGCTACCTCATCGAGGACGGACGGCTGACGCAACCCATCAAGGACATCAACATCATCGGCAACGGGCCGAAGGCACTGGCAGACATCACGATGGTGGCTTCCAACCCGAAGATTGACAACAGCACCTGGACGTGCGGCAAGGACGGGCAGTCGTGTCCCGTGACCTGCGGGATGCCTTCGGCACTGGTGAGCAAGCTGACGGTGGGCGGCGAGTGAGAATAAACGTAACACACATGGACTGTTCAATTCCTGGAAAATGATTACAGAAGACAATAAGAAACTGGCGCAATGGGCGATGGAGTACGCCCTGAAGCAAGGATGCCAGGCCGCCAGACTGGTGCTTTACAGCAACTCCAACACTTCGTTCGAACTGCGCAACGGACAGATGGACCGCCTGCAGCAGGCCGCAGAAAACGGACTGGTGCTCTATCTCTATGTGGACGGCCGCTATGGCTCGTTCTCCACCAACCGGTTGGACAAAAAGGAACTGGAAACGCTCATCGGGAACGGAATCGAATCGACCCGCTACCTGGCCCCGGACGAGGCACGTGTGCTGCCCGACCCCGACCGCTACTACAAGGGCGGAGGCCCTGACCTGGAACTGGCCGACCGGACGCTTCATGTCATCAATCCCGACGACAAGGTGGCCCTGGCCCGCGCTGCCGCCGGGGAGGTGATGGGGCACGACGAGCGCATCGTCTCCGTGGACACGGCCTATGGTGACGGGGAGAGTTCCTCCTACCGGCTGACAAGCAACGGCTTCGAAGGCGAGTCGCAGTCCACCTGGTTCTCCGTCTCGGCTTCCGTGGCCATCAAGGGCGAAGGTGATGCCCGCCCGTCGGACTACTGGTACGATTCGAACCTTTTCTACGACCGCCTGCAGAAGTCCGGCATCGGCACCCGCGCCCTGGAGCGCGTGCTCCGCAAGCTGGGGCAACGCAAGGTGGAGTCGGGGCAATACACGCTGCTGGTGGACCCGCTCAACGCGAGCCGCCTGCTCGACCCCATGCTGAGTGCGCTCTACGGGTCGGCCCTGCAGCAACGCAACTCCTTCCTGCTGGACAAGCTGGGCACGAAGGTGGCTTCGGACCTCTTCACCCTGCGCGACGAGCCGCACGTGGTGGGTGCCAACGGTTCCCGCTACTTCGACACGGAGGGCATCGCCACCCGCCCGGCCGCAGTGTTTGAGGGCGGCGTGTTGCGGCAGTACTTCATCGACACCTACAATGCCCGCAAGATGGGCGTGGAGCCCACCATCAGTTCGCCTTCGCGGCTGGTGCTGGAGCCGGGCGGCAAGGATCTCGACGGGCTGGTTGCCGACGTGCAGCGGGGCATCCTGGTGACGGGCTTCAACGGTGGGAACTGCAACAGCAGCACGGGCGACTTTTCCTACGGCATCGAGGGCTTCCTCGTGGAGAACGGCCGGTTGACCCAACCTCTCAACGAAATGAACATCACCGGCAATATGCTGACCCTCTGGTCGTCGTTGGCAGCCGTGGGCAACGATCCGCTGCCCAACCGTTCGTGGCAAATCCCTTCACTGATGTTCGAGGGGGTCAGCTTCAGCGGGCTGTAACAATCTTCTCTGTTCTTTCCACAGCATTGGGAACCAGTGTTTTACAACAGGTTCCCAGTTGCCTGTACGGAGCGCGTTCCGTGCCTGCACCGAACGTGTTCCGTACAGGTGTCGTGCGTGTTCCGTGCCTGCATCCCGCAAACGGGGTACGGGTACG
>CAYPUJ010000105.1:0-8604 GCA_964413805.1 uncultured Bacteroides sp.
TTGTATATACCTTAATTCGGGCAGTTGTGGCAATGCGCTTGCTGGATGCCTGTATCGAGCGTGTTTCGTACTTGTATCAGCATACCAATAAGAAACCCGAAAGTAAGTGCTGGTAGAGCAATTGACGAATAGAGGAAAAAGAAAAAGTAGGATTTTCTTTTATTGAATGTCCGCATTTTGCCAATACATTGTTCTCACAATGCAGTAATATAGCTTCAAGTGCCGATGATTATAGCTTCAAGTGGCAATGAATATAGAATCAAGTGGCAATGAATATATGCTTCAACCGCAAAGGAAGCAATCGCTCTGACTATGACTGATTTTAACTGCACACTTTATTTTAAATATTACCGGTTTATTTCACAGCAAAGTGCAACTCTTCCTGAAAGACCACACTGTTCATGGTTTTCAGTCGTAGTTTATACTGGCATATTGCGGACATTCATTTTCTTTTATTCTGTTGCTGACAGGTGTTGAGGAGGATATAAGGACAGCATATAGTGAGAAGTACGGAGACAGGATTGTAAGTTCTGTTTCTACCGAAGGTCAGGGAATATTTGAGAGAGTTGCAGAGCTTACTTCTTGAAAGGGAGTATGTCGGATTTGCAGAAAAAGGCTGTGGCACCTTTCCGCGAGTGGAGGGTGCCACAGCCTTTTTGATGGATAAGTCCGGAAACGTTGTATTACTTGATGATTTCCAGTTCGCGGAAGCACTTTGTCAGTTTCTCTACAGCGAAGTCTACCTGCTCCCTTGTGTGTGTGGCCATCAGTGCCACCCGCACCAGGGTGTCTTGCGGCGCACAGGCGGGCGGGATGACGGGATTGATGAAGATGCCTTCGTCGAATGCCAGTTTGGTCACCATGAAGGTTTTGTCGGTGTCGCGCACGTAGAGGGGAATGATGGGCGATTCTGTGTCTCCAATCTCGAAACCGGCTTCGCGGAAGCTCTTGAGGGCGTAGTTGGTGATGTCCCACAGCCGTTTGATGCGCTCGGGCTCCGACTGGATGATGTGCAATGCCTCGCGTGCGGCAGCCGTGGCGGCCGGTGTGCTGCTGGCCTGGAAGATGTAAGAACGTGCATTGTGGCGCAGCCAGTTGATAATCTCCTTGTCGCCTGCCACAAACCCGCCGATGGATGCCAACGACTTGCTGAAGGTACCCATGATGAGGTCTACATCGTCCGTCACGCCGAAGTGGTCGCACACGCCGCGTCCCTGTTTGCCGAATACGCCCAAACCGTGTGCCTCGTCCACGTAGATGCTGGCGTTGTATTTCTTTTTCAGACGGACTATTTCGGGTAGGTTGGCCAGGTCGCCTTCCATGGAGAACACGCCGTCCACGATGATGAGTTTCACGGCATCGGGGTGGCATTTCTGGAGTTCTTTCTCCAGATCTTCCATGTCGTTGTGTTTGTACTTCAGCTGGGTGGCAAAGGAAAGGCGGCGTCCGTCCACGATGGAGGCATGGTCGCGGTCGTCGCAGATGATGTAGTCGCTACGGCCTACCAGCTGGGGGATGACCCCTTCGTTGACGGTGAATCCGGTGGAGAAGCAGAGAGCTTCGTCCTTTCTGACGAAAGCAGCCAGTTCTTTTTCCAGTTCAACGTGTATGTCGAGCGTACCGTTGAGCAGGCGCGAGCCGGCACATCCGGTACCGTATTTGTCGGTGGCCGCCTTGGCAGCTTCGATGATTCGTTTGTCATAGGTTAGGCCCATGTATGCGTTCGAACCAAACATCAGTACCGTTTTGCCGTCCATCAGCACCTCCGTGTCCTGATGACTGTCAATGGTGCGGAAATAGGGATATACACCTTGTG
The DNA here is from genome assembly GCA_964413805.1 of uncultured Bacteroides sp. Lineage (GTDB taxonomy): Bacteria > Bacteroidota > Bacteroidia > Bacteroidales > Bacteroidaceae > Bacteroides. The sequence continues at coordinate 1,817 of CAYPUJ010000105.1, forward strand.
CCATATACTGTTGGGGCAAGTCGTACTTTGCAAATTTGTCTTGTAGTAAACCCATGAATTCTTTCAAATATTAATTTTAGTGCAAGTCTTTAAAACAGGGGGCAAAGATAAGGAAATATGTCGTATGATGTTTTATCTGTTTCAAAAAAACTATTTTTTCTTCCATTTACAACAGCCGGGTGCTTCTTTTCTCGATGATTTGTATTACATTTGTCTGCTTGGAATATCACAAAACCAATTACGTTGCATGAACGGAGCTGATAAGAAGAACATTGCATTTATCGTCAACCCCAAGTCGGGAACCCAGGGCAAAGACCACATCCTGAAGCTGGTGGACGAGCGGTTGGACAAAGATAAATACAGGGCAGAGGTGTTGTACACCGGGTATGCCGGCCATGCCGTGGAGATTGCAGCCCGGAAGGCAGAGGAGTCGGCATGGGCCGTAGTGGCAGTTGGAGGTGACGGGACCATCAATGAAATAGCACGTTCGCTGGTACATACACGCACGGCCTTGGGCATTGTCCCTTGCGGGTCGGGCAACGGGCTGGCACGCCACCTGCAAATCCCGATGGAGCCGAAGAAGGCCGTTGATATCCTCAACGAGGGTGTCCGGCTGGCTGTCGATTACGGCAAGATAAACGATGTGCCTTTCTTCTGCACCTGTGGCGTAGGCTTCGATGCATTCGTGAGTCTGAAGTTTTCCCAAGCCGGGAAGCGGGGACCGCTGACCTACCTGGAAAAGACACTTATCGAGAGCCTGAAGTATCGCCCCGAAACCTACGAACTGGAGATTGACGGGAGCACCACCCGCTATAAGGCTTTCCTGATAGCCTGTGGCAATGCGTCGCAATACGGGAACAATGCCTACATCACCCCACAGGCTACGCTGGATGACGGACTGTTGGACGTGACCATTCTGGAGCCTTTCACCGTGTTGGATGTCCCTGCACTTTCTTTCCAGTTGTTCAACCGGACCATCGACCAGAACAGCCGGATAAAGACGTTCCGCTGCCGTAAATTGTGCATCCATCGATCCAAGCCGGGCGTGGCGCATTTCGACGGCGACCCCGTCATGATGGGGAAGGACATCGAGGTGGATATTGTGCAAAAGGGGTTGCACGTCATCGTGCCGGGTACGACTGTGGGAGGCACGGCTACCGTGCTGCAACGTGCGCAGGACTACATCAACGGGCTGAAGCAACTGAACGAGGCGTGGAAGGAAGATTGGGTGGGCAAGAACAAAGCCATGCTGGACAAGGGGAAACAACAAATCAGGAAACTGACGAAGATAAATGACTTATAGACGACCGGACCGCACAGGACGCATCCCGGGCACAAGCGTGGAAAAAGCGTCGGAGCTTCTGTTTCCCGGCGGTTTCCGGAGAAAGGAAGAAAATAAGCTTTTCAAAGTGAGGACAGTCCGGGACTTTTTGTGTACTTTTGCCAAACGTTGAAAAAAGAAGTAAAAGAGAGATTTTTTTCATAACCATATAATAATGTATAGGACTCATACGTGTGGAGAACTTCGTATCTCCGATGTTAATAAACGAGTGACGCTGGCCGGTTGGGTACAGCGCAGCCGCAAGATGGGCGGCATGACTTTCATCGACTTGCGTGACCGTTACGGCATCACCCAACTCGTGTTCAACGAAGAGACAGATGCCGACTTGTGCGGGCAAGCCAACCGTTTGGGACGTGAATACGTCATTCAGGCCACAGGGCAGGTGAGCGAACGTTTCAGTAAGAATGCCGGCCTCCCGACGGGCGATATCGAAATTGTCGTTTCGGAACTGGTCGTGCTGAACACGGCTTTGACCCCTCCTTTCACCATCGAGGACAATACCGACGGGGGGGATGACATCCGCATGAAGTACCGCTATCTGGATTTGCGCCGTACAGCCGTGCGGCGGAACCTGGAATTGCGGCACAAGATGACCATAGAAGTCCGCAAATATCTTGATGCACAAGGATTCATCGAGGTGGAAACACCCATTCTGATCGGTTCGACACCCGAAGGCGCCAGGGACTTCGTTGTGCCTTCGCGCATGAATCCTGGACAGTTTTATGCACTGCCCCAAAGCCCGCAGACGTTGAAGCAGTTGCTGATGGTGTCCGGCTTTGACCGCTACTTTCAGATAGCCAAATGTTTCCGCGACGAGGACTTGCGTGCCGACCGGCAGCCGGAGTTCACGCAAATCGACTGCGAAATGTCGTTTGTGAAACAAGACGATGTAATCGGGCTGTTTGAAGGCATGGCAAAGTATCTCTTCAAAGAGTTGCGCGGTGTAGACTTGCCGGAACCTTTCGTGCGGATGCCTTGGGCTGATGCCATGAAATACTATGGAAGCGACAAGCCCGACTTGCGTTTTGGCATGAAGTTCGTGGAACTGGCGGATATCCTGAAAGGGCATGGCTTCCCGGTGTTCGACGAAGCTGCCTATATCGGAGGCATCTGTGCCGAAGGGGCGGCGTGCTACACACGGAAACAACTGGATTCGCTGACAGACTTTGTGAAGAAGCCGCAGATAGGTGCGAAAGGGCTGGTCTATGCACGTGTGGAGGCAGACGGCAACGTGAAGTCGAGCGTGGACAAGTTCTATACACAGGATGTGTTGCAAGCCGTGAAGGAGGCCTTTGGTGCGAAACCGGGCGACCTGATTCTGATATTGAGCGGAAGCGATGCCATGCGCACCCGCAAGCAGCTGTGCGAACTGCGCCTCGAGATGGGCAACCGGCTGGGCTTGCGCGACAAGGACAAGTTCGCTCTGTTGTGGGTGGTTGATTTTCCCATGTTCGAATGGAGCGAGGAAGAAGGTCGCCTGATGGCCATGCACCATCCTTTCACCCATCCCAAGGAAGAAGACATCCCCTTGCTCGACACCGATCCCGCAGCCGTCCGTGCCGATGCCTACGACATGGTGTGCAACGGCGTTGAGTTGGGAGGCGGCTCCATCCGTATCCACGATGCGGCACTGCAGGCCAAGATGTTCGAAATCCTGGGTTTCACGCCCGAAAAGGCACAAGAACAATTCGGCTTCCTGATGAATGCCTTCAAGTACGGTGCTCCCCCTCATGGCGGATTGGCTTACGGGTTGGACCGCTGGGTAAGTATCTTTGCCGGACTTGACAGCATCCGCGACTGCATAGCTTTCCCGAAGAACAACAGCGGGCGGGATGTCATGTTGGATGCCCCGTCTGCCATCGACCGGAAACAATTGGACGAACTGAACCTGATTGTGGATGTAAAAGAATAATTTCCGGTAGACGCATTTGCAGGGTAACAATAGAAAGACACGTGAAAGAATCGGTTCGTATATTCCGTTTTGCAGTAATCGGTACGTTGAATGCTTTGATTGTTGCCGCTGTTGTCTGGGTCATGATGGACGAATGTGGCATTAATTACATGCTATCCAACGTAACGGCCTATGTCATGGCACAGACGCATAACTTCCTGTGGTGCAAGTACTGGATTTTTCCTACGCCGGAACAGCGTGCACATGCCTGGAGGCAAGTGCTGCTGTTCTGTCTGGCGTTTGGGCTGGCCTACGGGGCGCAGTTCCTTTTCCTAGTGGCACTGGTCGAAAGCGCAGAGTGTAATGAGTATCTGGCGCAGTTTCTGGGATTGTTCGTTTATGGTACAGTCAATTTCTTGATGAACAAACGGGTCACTTTCTCTTGAGTGACGCATACCCGTCGGGGGAGGGGATTATCGTCGGTAACAGATGAGGGCCGACTGCGGTGCGACGGTAACCTCGGTGCCTACAATGTTTCCCAGTCCTTTCTCGTTGATGCCCCCTTCTTTGCATACGATCGTGTAGTTACCTTGAGGAATGGCCTGTTTCACGGTTTCCTTCCGGGCATTCAGCACGACGATGACGTCTTTCCACGGGTCACCTCCTGCATTTTCCTTCAGCCGGTAGGCAACTATGTTGCTGCCCGCAGTGGGGAGGAATTCCAGGTGCTTGCGTACCAGGTCGGCATCTCCCAGCCGGAAAGCAGGGTGTTGTTTGCGGAGCCGGATCAAGCCTTTGTAGTAAGCAAATACGTCCGCATGTGCGGCTTTGCGGTTCCAGTCGATGGCATTGACCGAGTCCGGGCTTTGGAAGCTGTTGTGCACCCCTTTCTTGTCGCGCATCACTTCTTCTCCGGCCTGGATGAACGGGATGCCTTGCGACGTGAATACGGCGGTTTGTGCCAGTTTGTCCAGGCGTGCCAGTTCATCGGGACGGATGCCGGGGATGCTGGCTTTCAGCCTGTCGACCAGGCACATGTCATCGTGGCAGGAAACATAGCTGATCATTTGTGTCGGCTGTGCCGCCCAGGCTTCCTGACTGTAGTTGACCGAGTCGAGGTTTATCTGGGGATGTTCGATGGCTCCGGCTATGCCGAACTTTATGCTTTCTTCGTTTCCCGGCAGACCGGCCAGGAATGCTCCTTTCGTATCATCGCTGAAAGGTCCCCGGAGCGCGTCGCGCATCTCGTCGGAGAAAGCCGCAATGCCCGGCATCCGGTAGGTGTTGGCTTTCATGGCCAGCGAGTCTGCGGGTAGTTGCGGTGCCGAAGCTGCCCAGCCCTCTCCGTAAATCAGGATGCTGGGGTCTGCTTCCGACAGGGCTTTGCGTATTTCGTTCATGGTCCGGATGTCATGGATTCCCATCAGGTCGAAGCGGAAACCGTCGATGTGATATTCGTTCACCCAATACAGGACAGACTCGACCATGTATTTGCGCATCATGGGGCGGTCGCTGGCCGTTTCGTTTCCGCATCCGGAAGCGTCTGCCAGCGTGTTATCCGGGCGGTGGCGGTAGAAATAACCGGGTACCGTGCGCTCGAAATTGCTCTCTGTCGTATTGAATGTATGGTTGTACACTACGTCCAGTATAACCCTGATACCGGCTTTGTGCAATGCCTGTACCATTTGTTTGAATTCGCGGATACGCACTTCGGGATTGTATGGGTCGCTCGAATAGGAACCGTCCGGAACGTTGTAGTTCTGGGGGTCGTATCCCCAGTTGTAGTGATTCTCATCAAGTGTTTTTTCATCTACCGAGGCATAGTCGTAAGAAGGCAGGATGTGTACGTGTGTCACGCCCAGTTCTTTGAGGTGGTCTATGCCCGTGGCCAGTCCTTGCGGGCTTCTGGTACCTTCTTCTGTAAGTGCCAGGAACTTTCCCCCGTGGCTGATGCCCGATGAGGGGTCGATGGAAAAGTCTCTGTGGTGCATTTCGTACACTACGGCATCGGCGAAGCCTTTCAGTGGCGGACGCCGGTCTTCTTCCCAGCCTTCCGGATTGGTGTTGTCCGGGTTGATGATGGCTGCACGTTTCCCGTTGACTCCCACCGCGCGGGCATTGATGCCCGGTGTCTCTCCCAGCCATTGCCCACCTGCTTTCACGTTGAAGGTGTAGAATTTGCCCATCAGGTCTTTGTCTGTCCTGGCCGTCCATGTTCCTTCGGCCGCCTGTGTCATGTTGATGGTTTCGTAAGCAGTTCCGCCATCGCCAGTCTCGTACAGCATCAGTTGTACTTCCGATGCGGTCGGTGCCCACAAAGTAAACACGGTACTGTCCGGCGTGTATTCCATTTCTGTCAGATTTCCGCTACGTACAGGATAAAGTTCATACGAAGCATACCCGCTTTTGTCCGATGTGCAACCGGCAGCCGTTGTTGCTGCGATTCCGACGATTACCCAATCATTTAGTTTCATGATATTTGTTTTTTTTGTTTATAATAATATAGCTGTCATTTTCTCACCTTGTCCGGATTCTTGGCAACGAAGTCTTTCCATCCCCGGTATCCTTTTTCCACCACGGGATGCCCCATCTGCAGGTAATGGCAATAGGCTGCAGCCAGTGCATCGGTGGCATCCATGAAGGTGGGCATTTCTGCCTTGTCGAAGTGCAACATACGTTGCAGCATGTCCGCTACCTGTTCTTTGGAAGCCTGTCCGTTGCCGGTGATGGCCATTTTTATTTTCAGCGGGGCATATTCCGTGATGGGAATGTCCCGGCTTAATGCTACCGCCATGGCTACCCCCTGTGCCCGTCCGAGTTTCAGCATGGATTGTACGTTTTTCCCGAAAAATGGAGCTTCAATGGCAACCTCGTCAGGCAGATAACTTTCGATGATACTTAGCGTGCGTTGGTGGATGTGCCGCAGCTTCAGGTAGTGGTCGCCGGTTTTCCGCAGGTCGATAACGCCCATCGCTATCATTTCCGGCCTGGTACCCGCTATGCGCAACACACCATATCCCATGATAGTAGTGCCCGGGTCGATGCCAAGGATTATTTTTTCTTTGACCGGCTGTATCACGCGATGATCTCCATGAGTGTGGGAAATCCCACGACTTTGTCTTTAAACAGGTTTGTCATTTCCTCGTTCAGTCTCACCCCCTGTTCGCGGTGCCAATGGTGCAGTTGTGCCGAGTTCTCTACCTCAAATTGAACCGAATAGCATACACTCCCTTCCTCCTTGTGGCTCAGGATGCGGGCTATGCGGGGAGCATGTAGTATGCCTTGCTTTTCAACCTCGGGCAGGTAGTGTTCTTTCATCCAGATCAGGAAATATTTCTCCTGTTCTTCCTCTATATGATAAGTCGTATTATATACCAGCATAAATTTTTTCTTGTTTTTTCTTCGCAAACATAGCAATTATTCCAGAATAATGCATTATCTTTGCCCCGTCAAAACGGGAGAAACACTGCAAACGTTGGCAGAACCGTTGAAAAAGGGGTATTAGCTCATCTGGCTAGAGCGCGACACTGGCAGTGTCGAGGTGAGCGGTTCGAG
>CAYPUJ010000106.1:0-8499 GCA_964413805.1 uncultured Bacteroides sp.
CGCGACCCTCAGCTTGGAAGGCTAATGCTCTATCAACTGAGCTACTTCCGCAAATTCAGTGGGCAAAGATGGATTCGAACCACCGAAGGTATAAACCAGCAGATTTACAGTCTGCCCCATTTGGCCACTCTGGTATTTGCCCATACCTCATAATTTGAGATGAAACACCTTTGCTTTCAAAAGTGCGGTGCAAAGGTACAACTATTTTTGTAAACTCCAAACAAAATCCACCATTTTTATTGCGGTAACGGCACATTCATCGCCTTTATTGCCCAGTTTCCCGCCGGCACGCTCTTCGGCCTGCTCCATGTTGTTGGTGGTGACAAGTCCGTAAATCACCGGCACGTCACCGTTGGCATTCAGTTGGGCAATGCCTTCGGTCACTCCCATGCAGACGTAATCGAAATGCGGTGTTTCGCCCCGTACCACGCACCCCAAAACAATGACGGCATCCACCTCGGTGTACTCTATCAGCTGGTTGGCACCGAAAGTCAGTTCGAAGCTGCCCGGCACGGTTCTTACCAAGATGTTTTCTTCTTTGGTTCCATGCTTTTTCAACGTCTGCATGGCACCTTCCAAAAGGGCACCGGTGATGTTGGCATTCCATTCGGAAACGACGATGCCGAACTTCATCCCCGATGCATCGGGCACAGCGTTGAAATCATAGTCGGAAAGGTTGTGGTAAGCAGTTGCCATCGGTGTCAACGGTTTATTTCTGTTTCAGCAGTTCGGTCTGTTCGATATACTTGTCAATGTTCATGGCCTGGAAAGAGCGGAAATACTTCTCCTTGATAGTAGTGTACGCCTTGATGGCTTCGTCATACTTGCCTTGCTTCACCAGGAGTTCACCCGCCTGCTGCAGGTAAATGGGGCTGAGTGCGTTGCTTTCGGCTTCATTGGCAGCCTTCAGCAGAAGAGAAGCAGCCTTGTCCAGTTGTCCCAACTGTGCATAGCAGTTGCCCATAGCTGCTTTCATGGCCGGAGCCACCATCTGGTCATTTCCGCTGAAACTGTCAAGCTCTTTGATGGCTTCTTCATACTTGCCAAGGTGTGCATAGCAGATGCCCGCGTATGCCTTGGCCAGGTTGGCGGCATCCGTTCCGCTATATTCTTCGGCCACCTTCAGGAAACCGGCATAACCGATGCTGTCCCCGTTCAAAGCCTGTTCGTAGTTGTCCGCTTCAAAATACGCCTGTCCCTTGAAGAGGGCTGCCTGCGCCTTTTCCTCACGGGGGGCGGCATACAGGTTCTTGTACATTACAATGCCCGCAATGACTACAATGATGCCCGCTACGACACCGATGATTGCTTTTTTGTTTTTGAGGAGGAAAGCCTCTGACAGCGTAAGCGCCTCTTCCACGTTCAAGGCTTCATTCGTCTTCTTTTGTTCTGCCATTTTCTTTATAGGTTCCTTTTTCGTTAGTATTGAACATTTTGGATTTCGACCCGCAAAAGTAAGTCTTTTATGGTTATCGGCGAAATTTACCGGCATCTTTTTTCATTTCGCCTCCCGAAAAACACGGATTTCTTCCTAATTTTGCACCCAAACACTCCGCCTTTATGATACTGAAGCGCATTTCTATACTCAATTATAAGAATTTAGAGCAAGTGGAACTTGCGTTCTCACCCAAGCTGAACTGCTTTTTCGGGCTGAACGGCATGGGCAAGACCAACCTGCTGGATGCCGTCTACTACCTTTCGTTCTGCAAGAGCGCAGGCAATCCCACCGACTCGCAAAACATCCGCCACGATGCCGAATTCGCCGTCATCCAAGGCTTCTACGAAGCCGACGACGGCACCCCCGAAGAAATATACTGCGGCATGAAGCGCAAGCAGAAAAAGCAGTTCAAGCGCAACAAGAAAGAATACCCCCGCCTCTCCGACCACATCGGGTTCCTGCCCCTGGTAATGGTGTCGCCCGCCGACTCGGCCCTAATAGCCGGAGGAAGCGACGAACGGCGCCGCTTCATGGACATTGTCATCTCGCAGTACGACAGGGAATACCTGGATGCCCTGATCCGCTACAACAAGGCGTTGCTACAGCGCAACACCCTGCTGAAGAGCGAGGTGCCGGTGGAAGAGGGGCTGTTCGACGTGTGGGAAGAAATGATGGCACAGGCGGGCGAGAAAGTGTTCCGCAGGCGGGAAGCCTTCATTCAGGAGTTCATTCCCATCTTCCAGTCATTCTACTCCTTCATTTCGCAAGACCGGGAGCAGGTGGGGCTCGCCTACAAGTCACATGCACGCGATGCCTCCCTCCTGGAGGTGTTGCGCGAGAGCCGTCCGCGCGACCTGCTGGCGGGCTTCTCGCTGCACGGCGTCCACAAGGACGAACTGGAGATGCTCCTGGGCGATTACCCCATCAGACGGGAAGGGTCGCAAGGGCAGAACAAGACCTACCTGGTGGCCCTCAAGCTGGCGCAGTTCGACTTCCTGAAGCGGGCGGGATCTACGCAGCCGCTCCTGCTGCTGGACGACATCTTTGACAAGCTCGATGCTTCGCGCGTGGAACAAATCATCAAACTGGTAGCAGGCGACCGTTTTGGGCAGATATTCATCACCGACACCAACCGCGAACACCTGGATCGCATCCTGCACAAGGTGGGCAGTGACTTCCGTATGTTCAGGGTGGAACAGGGCGCGGTGGCCGAAACGAAGGAGGCCGCAGGATGAGACGGAACGAAGCTGCATCCATCGGGCAACTCATCCGGCAGTTCCTCCGGCAGGAGAGCCTGGAAACGCCGCTGAACGAGTGTCGCCTCATCCGTGCCTGGGGCGAGGTGCTGGGACCCGGCATTGCCTCTTATACACGGGACCTGTACATCCGGAACCAGGTGCTCCATGTCCATCTCACCTCGGCGGCCTTGCGTCAGGAACTGATGATGGGGCGCGGACTGCTTGTGCGCAACCTCAACAAGCACGTGGGCGCACAGGTCATCACCGACATCGTGTTCCGATAACCCTTCTCTTTCAGGACCGGATTCTGTCCAACGCCTGCCCCAGGTCTGCCAGCAAGTCGTCGATGTGCTCCGTGCCGACAGAGAGGCGGACGGTGGCGGGCGTGATGTGCTGCGCTTCCAGTTCGCGCGGCGTGAGTTGCGAGTGCGTGGTGGTGGCGGGGTGGATGACGAGGCTCTTCACATCGGCCACGTTGGCCAGGAGCGAGAAGATGCGCAGCCCGTCGATGAAACGCCACGCGGCCTCCTGCCCGCCCTTGACCTCGAAGGTAAAGATGCTGCCCCCGCCCTGTGGGAAGTAGCGGCGGTAAAGCCCGTGGCAGGGATGGCCGGGCAAGGACGGGTGGTTCACCCGCTCCACACGGGGGTGGCGGTGCAGGAAGTCCACCACCCGCAAGGCGTTGGCCACGTGCCGCTCCACCCGCAGCGAGAGCGTCTCCAACCCTTGCAGCAGCAGGAAGGCATGAAAGGGCGAGAGCGTGGCGCCGGTATCGCGCAGCAGTACGGCCCGGATGCGGGTGACGAAAGCCGCCGCGCCCGCCACGTCGGCAAACACCGCGCCGTGGTAGCACGGTTCGGGACGGGCCAGCGTAGGATATTTGTCGGGATGTTCCGCCCAGGGGAAGGTACCCCCGTCAACGATGACACCGCCCAGCGTGGTGCCGTGCCCGCCGATGAACTTGGTGGCCGAGTGCACCACGATGTCCGCCCCGTGTTCGATGGGGCGTATCAGGAAGGGAGTGCCGAAGGTGTTGTCCACAATGAGGGGCACGGCGTGCCGGTGGGCCACATCGGCCACACCCCGGATGTCGGTCACTTCGGAGTTGGGGTTGCCGAAGGTTTCGGCAAAGACCGCCTTGGTTTCAGGACGGATGGAAGCCTCGAGACCGGCAAGGTCGTTCACGTCCACCACGGTGTGGGCGATGCCCAAGGCTCCCAGCGTATGCACAATCAGGTTGTACGACCCGCCATAGAGGTTGTTGGCCGCCACGATGTGGTCGCCGGGGCGGAGCAGGTTCTGCAGGGCGTAGGTTACTGCCGCCGCGCCCGAAGCCACGGCCAGTGCCGCCACGCCGCCTTCGAGGGCGGCCATGCGGGCTTCGAAAGCCGCCTGGGTGTCGTTGGTCAGCCGCCCGTAGATGTTGCCCGCATCGCGCAGGGCAAAGCGGTCGGCGGCGTGCCGGGAGTTGTGGAACACATAGGAGGTGGTCTGGTAGATGGGTACGGCACGGGCATCTGTCGTGGGGTCAGGCCGTTCCTGTCCGGCATGAAGTTGCAGGGTCTCGAAGTGTAGATTCTTTGTTTCCATACGATGTTTTTTTTCTTTGCAAAGGAAAATATTCCGGTGTTTCCACACAAGATGTGCCGGAAATTTGGAGAATATCACTATTTTTACCCCGTTTTTCAGAACAAATACACTGCATACCTGCCCGGCATCCGCCGCCGGCAGAATAATATTCTTTCCACTATGGATGCGTTAGACAAGACAGACCTGCAGATTCTCCGCGCCTTGCAGGAGAACGCCCGGCTGACCACCAAAGAGCTTGCCGCCCGTGTCAGCCTTTCTTCCACCCCCGTGCACGAACGGCTCAAGCGGCTGGAGACCAACGGCTACATCAAGAAGTACATCGCCGTGCTCGATGCTGAGAAGCTGGGACGGGGCTTCGTGGTGTTTTGCCACGTCAAGATGCGCCGCCTCAACCGCGAAATAGCGCAGGAGTTTGCCCGCACGATGCGCGACACTCCGGAGGTGACGGAGTGCTATAACATATCCGGCAGCTTCGACTACCTGCTGAAGATTCATGCGCCGGACATGAAGTATTACCGGACGTTCGTGCTTAACGTGCTGGGCACCGTCGAACACCTCGGCTCGCTGGAGAGCGTGTTTGTGATGGAGGAGGTGAAGAGGGAATATTTTTAAATGAAGAATTTCGCTTCGGCCTGAATGGGAGGGACAAGGTGGGCATGGGTTATTACATTCAGCCCACCTTCCATTCCTCCACCGTGCCGGTCTTGGAAGAAAAGCTCACACCTATCTTATATATAGGACGCGCATCCGTCTCGTAAGGGCGGGCATAGCCCCGTTCCTCGATCTGCCGCAAAGCCTCGTTGGCCGTGCCGTCCAGCTTGAACTCGAAGATGTAGACGTAGCCAGGAGTCTCCACGATGCAGTCCACACGTCCCCCGCTCTGTTCCTTCTCCGTGTAGACGGTGTAGACGCTGATCATGCGGAAAAGGAGGTAGAAAGTATAGTGGAAGTAACGTTCCCGCTCGCGCTCTTTCCGCTTGCGTCGCATGGTGTAAGGGATGTCCGCCAGGAAAGATGTGAACAGCTTGCGGAGCGTTTCCGTTCTTCCCGTTTCCATCGCATCTACCACGCCCTGCACCCAGCTGTTCACGCTGACACCAGAAGGTTTCAAGTAGTCGGAGGCGACCAGCGAAACGAATCCCTTGCGTACCTCGTTGTTGGGGAAATCAAGCAGGAAAGTGTCACGGCTCGGCTTGTAATCCTTGATGGTGAGGTAACCGCTCTGGTATATCATCGGCAACGGTTTTTCCACCGTGGCCTTGTAGTCCACAAACTCCTGCGGGTCATAATAGCGGCCCGTCATTTCGTTCAGGTTCTCCTGCGTGTGGTTCAGCAGGCGTATCAGGTAGGAAGGCGTGCCGCTGGCAAACCAGAAGTCGCGGAGCGATTGAGAGGCAAAAGCATTCAGCAGACTGAACGGATTGTACACGTCCGTCATCTTCTTGCTGAAGTGATAGCCGTCATACTTGTGCTTCAACCGTTCCCGCATCTCCGCGTCCGTGCACCCATATTCACCGGCCAGTTCGTGGATGGGCTCGGCAAAGTACCGCTCCAGTTCCTCCTGCGTGATGCCGCACAAGGTCTCGTAGCGTGCATCCATGCTGATGTCCGCAGGCTGGTTGAAACCGCTGAAGACACTCACCTGCGAAAACTTGGTCACGCCTGTCAGCAGCACGAACCGCAGGTCTGCATCCGCCGCCTTGAACACGGAGTAGAACCCTTTCAGCGTTTCCCGGTTCCAGTCCTCCAACAGCCATTCCTGTCCGTCAACGGTGGTTTTTATGCCCGTATCCAGCACGTCCAGGATGGGCTTGTCATACTCGTCGATGAGCACCACGCAACGGCGGCCATGCTGCCTGTGCGCCTGCTGTAACACGTAGGCAAAGCGGTCGCCTATCGTGCCCAGCAAAGGATTCTTGCCATACGTCTGTTCCCACGTGGCCACATACCCTTCGATTTTGCGTTCCAGCGTACCGGACATCGTGAAATTCGCCCCGTTGAAGTCGATGTGGAACACAGGATATTCCCACCAGTCCTTCTCCAGGCCATCGATGGCAAGCCCCTTGAAGAGTTCCTTCCTGCCCAGGAAATAGTTTTTCAGCGTAGAGACCAGAAGGCTCTTCCCGAAACGGCGCGGACGGGCCAGAAAATAAATCATGCCGTCTTTCACCAAGCGGTAAACCAAAACGGTCTTATCCACATACACATAATCGTTTTCAATCAGCTGCTCAAAACTTTGTATGCCTATCGGAAATTTCATATTCAGGTATTTTTTGTTGGTAAGACACGAAGAACCTGTGGCCCGACGCCCGCTGTTACATCCGTTCGGGAACCTCGATGCCCAGCAGCCCCATACCCAGGCGGACAACCTTGGCCACGTTGGCCGAGAGCACCAGGCGGAACACCTTCACGGCCTCGTCGGCTTCGCGGAGGATGCTGAAGTCGTGATAGAACTGGTTGTACTCCTTCACCAGGTCATAGCAATAGTTGGCAATGACAGAAGGGCTGTAGTCCGTACCGGCCTGTCTCACCACGGCGGCAAAGTCGGCCAGGTGTTGCACGAGGCTCTCTTCCTTCTCATTCAGCCCGATGCCGGCGGGCAGCGAGGCGGGTAGGGCGATGCCGGCCTCCTGTGCCTTGCGCAGCACGGAGCAGATGCGGGCATAGGTGTACTGGATGAAAGGACCGGTGTTTCCGTTGAAGTCGATGGACTCCTTGGGATTGAAGGTCATGTTCTTGCGGGCATCCACTTTGAGGATGAAGTACTTCAGTGCACCCAGTCCCACGATGCGGGCAATGTTTTCGGCTTCTTCCGGTGTCAGTCCGTCCAGCTTGCCCAGGTCGCCCGACGTTTCGCGGGCGGTGGCAATCATTTCGGCCATGAGGTCGTCGGCATCGACCACGGTGCCTTCGCGGCTCTTCATCTTTCCTTCGGGCAGTTCGACCATGCCGTAGGAGAAGTGTACGAGGCTCTTGCCCCACTCAAAGCCCAGTTTGTCCAGCAGGATGCTGAGCACCTGGAAGTGGTAGTTCTGCTCGTTGCCCACCACGTAAATCATCTTGTCGATGGGGTAGTCGGCAAAACGCAGTTTGGCGGTGCCGATGTCCTGCGTCATGTAGACCGAGGTGCCGTCCGCGCGGAGCAGCAGCTTCTGGTCCAACCCTTCGGGCGTGAGGTCTGCCCAGACGGAACCATCGTCCTTGCGGTAGAAGATTCCCTTCTCCAGTCCCTCCAGCACCTTGGCCTTTCCTTCGAGGTAGGTCTGCGACTCGTAGTATATCTTGTCGAAGCTCACGCCCATCATGCGGTAGGTCTCGTCGAATCCGGCATACACCCAGTCGTTCATCCGCTTCCACAGGCCCCGCACTTCGGGGTCGTTCGCCTCCCATTTCACCAGCATCTCGCGGGCTTCCTTCATCAGGGGAGAGTCGGCTTCGGCCTTGGCCTTGGCTTCTTCGGCGGCCATGCCCCGGGCGGTGTATTGCTCCGTCAGTTCCTTCACCTCCGCCTTGTAGTGCTTGTCGAAGGCCACGTAGTAGTCGCCGATGAGGTGGTCGCCCTTCTTGCCGGACGATTCGGGTGTTTCGCCGTTCCCATACTTCAGCCAGGCCAGCATCGACTTGCAGATGTGTATGCCCCGGTCGTTGACGATGTTGGTCTTGACCACGCGGTTGCCGTTGGCGGCGATGATGTTGGCCAGGGCGTTGCCCAGCAGGTTGTTGCGCACGTGTCCCAGGTGAAGGGGCTTGTTGGTGTTGGGCGAGGAGTATTCAATCATCACCAGCGGTGCATCGGGAGCGGCAGGTGTGATACCATAGCATCCGTCGGCATGAACTCCGTTGAGCAGTTCAATCCACGCTGCCGGAGCGACGGTGAGGTTGAGGAATCCCTTGATGACGTTGAAGGCGGCTACCGTCGGCTCGTGCGCCTTGAGATACTCGCCTATCGCCTGCCCGGTCTGTTCGGGACTCGTGCGCGAGATGCGCAGGAAGGGGAACACCACCAGGGTGAAGTGGCCCTCAAATTCTTTCTTCGTCTTTTGCAGTTGCACCTGTGCGGCCGGGACTTCCTGGCCGTACAATTCCTTCAGCCCGCTGACAACGGACTGAACCAGTCTTTGTTCGATGTCCATGATTAAAAAAGTATGTTCTTTGGCCACAAAGATAACGCAAATTGGTCACATATCCGGTTGCAGGTTCCCAAATATTATGCAGGACCTCCGCCCTACACCT
>CAYPUJ010000107.1:0-8472 GCA_964413805.1 uncultured Bacteroides sp.
CATCCCGCAACAGCATTCTATACGATTGATTTTCAGCGTTCTTTACAGCTCTACGATGTCCTCCGGACAGTGTGTGAGTTTCTCCACACTTTCGTCCGTGACCGCCCAAGTGTTTTCAATGCCCACAGGTCCCACAGCGGGCAGTACAATCTTGGGTTCGAGCGCAAACACCATGCCCGGCTCCAGTTCCTGCCGCATACGCGGAGCGATGACGGGTGCCTCGTTTATCTCCAGACCGACTCCGTGCCCGATGAACTTGGCTTTCTGCTCAGTGCCCATAAAGCAGTCTGCGAAACCGGCCTTTTCCACCACTTTCATACCGATGTTGTACAAGTCCTCGCACACCGCCCCGGGCTTGGCCGCAGCGGCCACAGCTTCTTGCACTTCCAGGCAGACACGGTGGGCATCGTAGGCTTTTTGCGGCAACTTGCCGATGGAAAAGACACGGCTCATGTCGTCCATGTAGCCGAAGAAGTTACCGCCCATGTCCACCATGAACGTCTGCCCCGCCTGAATCTGTGTACCGTTGGCACCGCCCGGCAATGAAGGGTCTACTCCCCGACCGCCCAAGGCGAAATCGTAGGGTGAGGGAGCCGCCGCATTCTCACCGGCCAGCAGGCTTCCCATAAAGATCTCCATACTGCGCCCGAAAACGCGGAAAATGCCCAGGCAACCCTCCATGCGCATCAGCCGTTCAATCTCGATGGAAAGTTGGAGGTCGGTCATGCCGGGTCTGTAAACAGAAGGTATCAGTTCGTAAGCCTTGGCGTGCGCTACTCCTGAACGGCGGAACAGTTCGATTTCCATCTTTGTCTTCACGCTGCGTGCCTGCCGGATGAGTGCGGTACCACAATCCACCACTTCCACACCGGAGAAACAAGCAGACAGGCGTCTGTATTCCCGGTAGGAAAGTTCGTCTCCCTCCAGCATCAGCTTCGCGGGCAGGGGCATGCCGCTTGCCTGTATCAGTTCGGGCAGTTGTTCGGGTTTGCGAAGGGGATGCACATGCTCTCCCGCAAGGTTATTGGGACGCTTCACAAACAAATGTGCCGGTGCATTCAGCGGCAAATAGAGGTAACCGCTGACCACCCGGCCATAAGTATAAATCAGGTTCACATTGCAAGTTATAAGGGCGGCATCAATCCCGTGTTGAGCCATCAGGGCGCGAATCTTGTCGCGGCGAAGTTTCAATTCCGGTTGTAGCATATTTGTATAGCATTGTTATTCGGGGACAAAGGTAGCGAAATGGAACGGGCAAAGAAACAAACGGTACAACTTTGATTGCACGGGCATAAAAAAAGTACTGCCCGATGACCTTCACAGGCGCAGGCAGCACAAACCACAAATACAAATACAACTAAACAAAGTATCTTTTCTCAGACAATCCCTTGGCTCATCATGGCATGTGCCACTTTCATGAATCCGGCAATGTTGGCACCTTTCACATAGTTGATGTAGCCGTCAGGCTCTGTCCCGTATTTTACGCATTGCTCATGAATGCCGTGCATGATGTCGTGAAGTCTTCTGTCCACTTCGTCTGCACTCCAGCTGAGGTGCATGGCGTTCTGCGACATTTCCAGTCCGCTGGTTGCCACTCCACCTGCGTTCACGGCCTTACCGGGCGCATACATTATCTTGTTCTCAATGAAAAGGTCGATGGCTTCGGGCGTGCATCCCATGTTGGAAATCTCGCCCACACACGTCACTTTGTTGTCTATCAGCCGACGGGCATCTTCGCCATCCAACTCGTTCTGCGTGGCGCAAGGCAGGGCTATGTCTACCTTCACTTCCCACGGACGTCTGCCGGGGATGAATGTCGCTTCGGGGAACTCTTCGGCATAAGGTGCCACAACGTCATTGCCCGACGCGCGAAGTTCCAGCATATAGTCAATCTTTTCGCCGCAGATGCCGTCCGGGTCGTAGATGTAACCGTCCGGTCCCGACAGGGTCACCACCTTTGCCCCCATCTGGGTAGCCTTAATGGCTGCGCCCCATGCCACGTTGCCGAAACCCGATATGGCCACTGTCTTTCCCTTGATGTCAATACCCTTGGTCTGCAACATCTGGTTGACGAAATACAAGCCTCCAAAACCCGTGGCCTCCGGACGGATCAGCGAGCCGCCGTATTCCAGCCCTTTGCCGGTGAATGTGCCGGTAAATTCGCGCGTCAGCTTCTTGTACATTCCAAACATATAGCCTACTTCACGTCCGCCCACTCCGATGTCTCCTGCAGGCACGTCCATGTCCGGTCCCAGATGCCGCCACAACTCCAGGATGAAAGCCTGACAGAAACGCATAATCTCAGCATCGCTCTTGCCGCGCGGCGAGAAGTCCGAACCTCCTTTGCCTCCTCCCATCGGGAGCGTGGTCAACGCATTCTTGAAAGTCTGCTCGAAACCCAGAAACTTCAGGATGGAAAGATTGACAGAGGCATGAAAACGGATACCTCCCTTGTACGGGCCGATGGCGTTGTTGAACTGCACCCGATAACCCAGGTTGGTCTGCACTTCCCCTTTGTCGTCCACCCAAGTGACGCGGAAAGTGAAGATGCGATCCGGCTCCACCAGCCGTTCAATGATTTTGGCTTTCTCAAATTCCGGATGCCGGTTGTAGATTTCTTCTATGGAAAGAAGAACCTCTTTCACGGCTTGCAAATACTCTGATTCGCCGGGATGCTTTGCCTCCAGGGAGGACATGATACGCTCGATGTTCATAATAGTACGTGTTAAAGGTCACTGCTTTTTGTCTTTGCGCTATCCGGACAATTTGTCAACGAATAACATTGCAAATATAGAGAATCTTTTCAAGTTACCTGCAACTTACCGTATTATTTTGACTTAACAGAAGAAATATGTCACTCTTTTAGCTCTATTCCCAGATTGTACATGATAAAGCTGTAGATGTCGGCCTGTTCCTCCAGCACTTTGCTCATGGGTTTTCCCGATCCATGACCGGCCTTGCTGTCAATACGGATGATGGTGGGATTCGTCCCGTCGTTGCAAGCCTGCAATGTGGCTGCAAACTTGAACGAATGGGCAGGCACCACACGGTCGTCATGGTCGGCCGTAGTGACCAGGGTCGCAGGATAGGTCGTGCCCGGCTTCAGGTTGTGCAAAGGAGAATATCCCTTGAGGTATTCAAACATTTCCCTGTTGTCCTCGCTGGTGCCATAGTCACTGGCCCAATTCCAGCCTATGGTGAACTTATGGTAACGCAACATATCCATCACACCCACCTGGGGAACGGCCACGCGAAAGAGATCGGGACGTTGCGTCATGCACGCTCCCACAAGCAGTCCGCCGTTGGATCCGCCCACGATGGCTATCTTATCCTCGTTGGTGTAATTTTCAGCTATCAGATACTCGGCTGCGGCAATGAAATCATCAAACACATTTTGTTTCTGCATTTTTGTGCCCGCCTGGTGCCAGGCCTCGCCATATTCACCCCCTCCGCGCAAGTTGGCCTGAGCATAGATGCCGCCATTCTCCAGGAAAGGAATGCGCATGGATGAGAAAGAAGGATTAAGGCTGATGTCAAAGCCGCCATAGCCATAGAGGAACACGGGATTCTTCCCGTCCTTCTTCAGCCCTTTCCTGTAGGTGAGGAACATGGGAATCCTCGTACCGTCTTTACTGGGGTAGAACACTTGCTCGGTGACAAATGCCTCGGCATCAAAGTCCACCTTAGGAGCACGGAACACTTCGTAAGTATTGGCATCCATGTCATATTTATAGGTCACTCCGGGTACGGTGAAGGACGTGAAAAGGAAAAAACATTCCTTCTCGTTCTTGTCGCCACTGAATCCCACAGAGCCTAAGGACGGCAGACTGATTTCGTGCAGTTGCTTACCGTCCAAACCGTGCACGTATGCATGGTTGGCGGCATCTTTGTCATAAGTGAGAAAAAGTTTTCCGCCTATCACCTGCGCACCCGACAATACGGATTCAGATTCCGGCACCAGCTCCTGCCAGTTCTCTATGGCGGGTTTGCCGGGTGTGGTTACCATAATACGGTTCTTGAGAGCACCATAGTTGGTGAACAGATAAATCTTCCCCTCCATCACTTCCAACGGGGCATACTGGTATTTCATGTCCGTGGCCATCGCTACAAAAGAGGCACCCGGCCTGCGGAGGTCTTTCACATACAGGGCATTTCCGGCATCCTCGCCACTTTCGTAAAGGAAAAGCATGGTTTCGTCCTCGTCCGTGCTTACCGTGTAGAAACGTTTGGGATAGGCTTTGTTTTCATAGACCAGCCTGTCTTTGTCCTGCCCGGTGCCCAACTTGTGATAATACACTTTATGTCCTTCATTTACGTTGGAAAATTCCTTGCCGCCAACAGGAGCATCGTAGGCACTGTAGTAAAAGCCTTCGCCTTGCCAGGCCGCTCCCGTAAATTTGGCCCATACGATGTGGTCGTCCAGCAACCGCCCCTCAACAGCATCCATCACATAGATTTCCGTCCAGTCCGAACCGCTGCGCGATATGGTATATGCAACATAGCGTCCGTCTTTCGAGAAACTGATGCCTGTCAAGGCTACCGTCCCATCCTCCGAAAGTTTGTTGGGATCCAGAAACACACGGGGAGTACCGTCCAGACTGTCCTGCACATAGAGGACACTCTGGTTTTGCAAACCATCGTTCTTGAAGAAATAATATTTTCCATGTTTCTTGAAAGGCGTACCCATCTTTTCGTAATTGGCCACGTCGGTCAGCCGCTTCAACAAGGCATCGCGGAAAGGAATTTGCGACAGGTAGCCATTCTCACTTTGTTTTGTGCTTCCACCCAGGCAGCCGTGGCCGCACTGGTGTCATTCTCCAACCAACGATAAGGGTCAGGAACTTGTGTGCCGAAGTACACATCCACCGTATCTACCTTGGCTGTTTCGGGGTAAGTAAGTTTGGGCTGCTTCACCCCGCCACAAGCAGCCATCATCATGCTTGTCATGGACAACATCCACATATTTCTTTTCATCTCTCTATAATTAATAAGGTATATTAATCCGTTTTATTTATTGCGGATAAAAGTAGATATAAAAGCCGATACGGCCATCACTTTCCGGGGAAAAACTCTTTTTCGTTTGGATTTTTTTATTTTTCCGCTTAGTGTCGAGACCTGGCTAAAGCGGAAAAACATCCGCATGAACAGCATCTCCTTCTACATAGGGATATTTGTTCGAATGCTTACAAAGGAAGAATGGGCTAAAGATTCTATGAATGTGCCGCACAAAAAAAGGTTTTGTTGGCATTTTCTTATTATCTTTGTTACGTCGTTTGGTAGTTTCGCATCGGATGCGGGAGCTAGGCTGCCGAGAGCGGATTCGTTCCGGTGAGGTAATTGACGGTGGTAATGTTCGCGCCTCGTTCGTTTAACTATCGGGCAATTGTTTTTATCTGACATCAATTCGATCAACTTTAACACAAAGGAGGTTTTCTTATGAAACTTGATTTTTCGGGCAAAACTGCCGTTGTTTTTGGAGCAGGACGCGGTATTGGTGAAGCGATTGCAAGAGAAATTGCAAGTGCGGGGGCTAAAGTGTATGTTGCAGACCTGATTAAAGAAAACTGCACCGGGGTATGCAACAAGCTGCGCGCCGATGGTTTCCTGGCAGAAGCATGTGAAGTCAATGTGACTGACCACGAATCCGTCGACGCTGTTTTTTTAAAGGCTATCAAGGAAACCGGATGCCTTGACATCGTGGTTAACAACGCGGGCATCGTGGGGCTGAATTCGTTTCTTGACACCGATCTGGAGGAGATCCGCAGACTTATCGATGTCAACCTGATGGGCGTCAACAATGGCTGCCAGGCCGGCATCAGGCACATGATTGGGCTAAACCGTGGCGGCAAGATTGTCAACATCGCTTCCTTTGCGGGTAGGCGCGCTCTCAAGCAGGGCTTTGCTCACTATGGAATGACCAAGGCTGCCATTATTTATCTCACCCAGGCTGCTGCCTTTGCAGGTGCCCCTCATAACATCAACGTCAATGCAGTATGTCCGGGCATCATCCGCACCCCTATGTGGGAGAAAATCTTAGACAACTATGTGATGAACGGCATGGACAGGGAAGCCTCGTGGAAAGACAGTCTCAAAACCTTCATTCCGCTCGAACGCGGCGATCAGAAACCCGAGGACATCGCATACGCGGTAGCATTCTTGTGCTCCGAATATGCCGATCACATCACCGGGCAAGCCCTCAATGTTGACGGCGGTGCTTCCATGGACTAACCGCATTTGGTGGACACCTGTACCGGGTGCGGTCGATACAGGTGTCCCTCAGACGGGATATTTTAGTCCAGGAAACGCTTGTCAAGCCCTTCGTAGGCATCGATGCGGCGATCCCGCAGGAAAGGCCACCAGCGACGCACATGCTCCGCGCGGGTCATGTCGATTTCGACCACGATATTCTCCGGTTCGTCGTTTCCGGCTTCGGCCAGCAACTCCCCTTGAGGACCTGCCACGAAGCTGTTCCCCCAGAACAGGATGCCGCCCGTCACATCGCTTGGATCCGGCTCGTGGCCCACGCGGTTGACAACGACCACCGGTAAGCCATTGGCCACGGCATGGGCACGCTGGATGGTCACCCAGGCATTCAACTGCCGGTCTTGTTCGTCTTCGTCGTCGGTTATGTCCCAGCCGATGGCCGTGGGGTAGAGAAGCAACTCGGCTCCCTTGAGTGCCATGATCCGGGCGGCTTCAGGATACCATTGGTCCCAGCACACCAGTACCCCCAGTTTTCCCACAGAGGTTTGTATGGGTTCGAAACCCTGGTCGCCGGGGGCGAAATAGAACTTCTCGTAGAAGCCGGGATCGTCCGGGATGTGCATCTTCCGGTACGTCCCGGCAATGCTTCCGTCGCTGTCGATGACGACGGCGGTGTTGTGGTAAAGCCCGGCGGTACGTTTCTCGAAGAGAGAGATGACCAGCACGATTCCCAGTGTGCGTGCCAGTTCTGCGAAGAACCCGGTCGAGGGGCCGGGGATGGGCTCGGCCAGGCCGAAGAGTTGCGTGTCCTCGGTCTGGCAGAAGTAAAGCGTGTTGTGCAGTTCCTGGAGCACGACGAGTTGTGCACCGTTGGCGGCACAGGCTTCGATGTTTTGGGCCAGGTTTTTCAGGTTGGTGTGGATGTTGCCTGTATTGGCCTGCTGGATGAGGCCTACCTTCAGTTTCTTACTTGTTTCCATTGTATATTGTTTTTCGATTGTTTCAGTATGCACCTGCCTTCAGCACTCCCGCCGGGTATTGCATGGTGACACAGTGCAGTGAACCGTGCTGGCGGATGAGCGGGCGGCAGTCTATGGGCACGATTTCCCGGTCCGGGAAGATGCCGCGCAGGATTTCCCCGGCCTTTGCGTCGTTTGCCGGTTGGGCGTAAGTGGGGTAGAGCACCGCCCCGTTCATGATCAGGAAGTTGGCGTAGGTGGCGGGCAACCTTTCTCCGCCCTCCACGATGGCATCCGGCATGGGGAGCGGCACGAGTACGTAGGGATTGCCCTCGGATGTGCGGAAGCTCCTGAGTTCTTCCTCCATCAGGCGAAGTTCCCGGTAATGTTCGTCGCCGGCATCGCTGCACTGCACGTAGGCTATGGTGTCCGGCGCACAGAACCGGGCCAGCGTGTCGATGTGGCCGTCGGTGTCGTCTCCGGCCAGACTGCCATGTTCCAGCCAGAGCACCCGTTGCAGCGAAAACGCGGAGCGGAGGTATGCTTCTATCTCCGTCCGGTTCATCTGGCCGTTGCGGTTGGGAGACAACAGGCAGCGGGTGGTGGTGAGCAAGGTTCCGGCGCCGTCGCTCTCGATGGAGCCTCCCTCCAGCACAAATCCCAGGCGGTTGACGTATTTCCCCTGCAGGATACCGGCCTCGACCGCCTGCCGGGTGATGAGGTTGTCCTTGTCTGCGGGAAACTTCAGCCCCCAGCCGTTGAAGGTGAAGTCGAGCAGTGACACGCCTTCCGTGTCGTTGAGCGAGATGGCCCCGTGGTCGCGAGCCCAGGTATCGTTGGTCTCGCAGGTCAGAAAATGCACGTTGGGCATATACGTTCCGTCGGCAAGCTGTTGCTTCACCTTGTCCGGTTCCGGCGTGACAATCAGCAACTGTTCCCGGCGGGATATCTCGCGGGCAATGTGTGCAAAACATTGCTGCACTTCTTCGAGCATATAGTGCCAGTCTGTTCCGGCATGGGGCCATGTCAGCTGTATGCCGCTTTGCCGCGCCCATTCGGCGGGTATTCCTACAATATGTTCCATGATTTATCTGTTTGTGCTGTGGTCGTTTGGGAGTTTGCGCCCTCGCGCGCGCGTACCTTTTATAATAGTCATCGTTTGTCCGGCCGCCTCCGGCATAGAGGTGTGGCGGCACTCCCGTTCGTCTTGTCTCATATCCGTTCCGATTAAAAAGAATTAGCAAGACAAAGGTAGTATAATTACGGATTGCCTGCAACGTTGTTCCCCTTAAAAAAAGAAGCAATGACA
>CAYPUJ010000108.1:0-8378 GCA_964413805.1 uncultured Bacteroides sp.
GGCTATGAAACGGTGAGGGTGGAAGAAGTCTGAGGCCGGTACGGAAACGCAGAAAGATGTCTATTGCGATGGAAAAAAAGAGGCATTTTATTCGATGAAAAGGAAAGGAATGCCGCATTCATTCGTTCTTTTTCCTGTCGCACCAATATGTAAATCGTTATTTATGGCTAAATTTGCATTGCCAACCAATCCTTGCATACCATGCGACAAGCGACTATAACCATCCCATATGCCATAGCCGACTTCGCCATCCTGCGCGAACAGGGCTATTATTATGTAGACAAAACGCAATACATCCCTTTGCTGGAACGTTATAGTGCTCCCGTTTTCCTGCGTCCCCGCCGTTTCGGGAAGAGCCTGCTTGTCTCTATGCTGGCCTATTACTACGATGTCAACGAAACCGGACGTTTCGGGTCGCTTTTCGGGGGAACATTCGTCGGCCGGAATCCCACGGGGGAACAGAACAGATACCTCGTATTGCGCCTGGATTTCTCGAAACTGGTAGTGGCGGACAACCTGAAAGACTTGGAGAAGAACTTCAACAGGGCATTGTGCCCGGCCATCAGGTCTTTTACGGAGGGGGAGACACGCTATTCACGCTATTTCAAAGGCTTTGAGTTTATGGATAATGAGAATGCGTCCAACATGCTGAACGAAGTGATGACATGGGTCGGCGCGCAAGGGCTCCCCCCGCTCTACATCCTCATTGATGAATATGACAACTTCACCAACCGGCTCTTGACCGGCTTCAGAGACCCGCTTTACGAGGAAGCTACCACCGGCGAAAGCTTCCTGCGCACTTTCTTCAAGGTCATCAAGAGCGGCATCGGCGAAGGAAGTATCCGCACCTGCTTTTGCACGGGCGTGTTGCCTGTCACGATGGACGACCTGACAAGCGGTTACAACATCGCTGAAATGCTGACCTTGAAGCCGGATTTTACCGCCATGCTGGGCTTTACGCACGAGGAGGCCTCGGAATACCTGCGCTACGTGATGCGAAAGTACGACCGGCGTGACAGTTCTTTCGAAGAAATATGGAACCTGATGCTCAACAATTATGACGGCTACCGCTTTCTGCCCGATGCCGAACCCTTGTTCAACTCCACAATCCTGACCTATTTTTTCAAGAACTTTGCGGAGTTGCGGGGCGAGATACCAGAGGAATTGGTGGACGAGAACCTGCGCACGGACATTGGGTGGATCCGCCGCCTGACCGTCACGCAGGAGAACGCCAAGGAAACGCTGGATGCGCTGGTCATTGACGGCGGGCTGCCCTATTCGCGTTCCGACCTGCGGAGCAAGTTCAACAAACACAAGTTCTTCGACAAGCGTTTCTATCCCATCAGCCTGTACTATTTGGGAATGACAACACTGGCAGGCAACTATAGAATGCAGCTTCCTAATCTGACCATGCGTGGCATCTATATGGATTACTACAACAGCCTGCATCGGATTGCGGATGATGCCCGCTGCTATGCCCCCGTTTACGAGCATTTCACGCACGACCGCCGCCTTGAACCGTTGGTGGAGAATTATTTCAAGGAATACTTGGGGCAATTTCCCGCCCAGGTGTTCGACAAAATCAACGAGAACTTTATCCGTTGTTCCTTCTACGAACTGGCAAGCCGCTACTTGGGCCAGTGCTTCACCTTTGCCTTGGAAACAAACCTGCCTTCGGGCCGGGCAGACCTTGTGATGACGGGCATACCCGGCACGGACTTCCACAATGACTGCCGCGTGGTGGAGTTCAAGTACCTCAAAGCAAGAGAGCAGGACGAGGTGGCGAGGCTCGATGCCCCCCGTGAGGAAGACGTGCGGCAGGTAAACGGCTATGCCCGCGACATCAACGTGCAGTTTCCCAAGTATAGGACGCGGACATACGTGGTCTACCTGGCAGCAGGAAAGGCTTGTAGGGTTTGGGAAACGACCCGCCACCCGAACCCTTGAAAGAGTTTACAGGCTCTGCATGTCGTTCAGCCGCTTGTAGTAACTGTTCAGGGCAATCAGTTCTTCGTGGGTGCCGCGTTCCACAATCTCGCCCTCGTACAGGACACAGATTTCATCGGCGTTCTTGATGGTGCTCAGGCGGTGGGCGATGGCGATGGTGGTGCGCGATTTCATCAGCCGTTCCAGGGCTTCCTGCACCAGGCGTTCGGACTCGGTGTCGAGTGCCGAAGTAGCTTCGTCCAGAATCAGGATGGGCGGGTTCTTCAGGATGGCGCGTGCGATGCTCACACGTTGGCGTTGTCCGCCGGACAGTCGCCCACCACGGTCGCCGATCATGGTGTCGTACCCTTTCTCTGTCTCCATGATGAAGTCGTGGGCGTTGGCTATCTTGGCGGCTTCTATCACCTGCTCCATCGTGGCGTTCTCCACACCGAAGGTAATGTTGTTGTAGAAGGTATCGTTGAAGAGGATGGCCTCCTGGTTTACGTTCCCTATCAGCGAACGGAGGCTGTTGATGGAAACGTCTTTCACGTTCTTGCCGTCAATCAGGATGGCACCTTCCTTCACGTCGTGGTAGCGGGGCACGAGATCGACCATTGTCGACTTGCCCGAACCGGACTGCCCCACCAGTGCGATGGTCTTTCCCTTGGGCACAACCAGGTTGACGTGTTTCAGTACGGGGCGACCTTCGATGTAGTTGAAGCTCACGTCGCGAAACTCCAGCTTGTCTTCGAAGTCCGTCAGGGGGAGGGGTGTGGGCGATTCCTTGATGGGGTTCTCGGCTTTCAGAATCATGTCGATGCGTTCCATGCTGGCCAGTCCTTGTGGTACATTGTAGAACGCCTTTGAAAACTCTTTCAGCGGATTGATGATGCTGTAGAGGATGACCAGGTAGAAGATGAACGTGGCCGCGTCCATGGGTGCGTAGGCGCGGTTCAGAATCAGTGCGCCGCCGAAGAGCAGGACGGTCACGATGACACACGTCCCCAGGAACTCGCTCATGGGGTGCGCCGAACTCTGGCGGATCACCATTTCATTCATGGCATTGCGGAAGTCGTTGTTGGTCTTGGCAAAGCGTGCGGACATCTTGTGCTCGGCAATGAAGGCTTTGATGATGCGGAGCCCGCCCAATGTCTCGTCCAGTTGCGACATGATGTCGCCCCACTGTGCCTGTGCCATTGCCGACTGCCGTTTCAGCTTGCGGCTGATGACACCCATGAACCAACCTGCCAGCGGAAGTACGGCCAGCACGAACAGCGTCATCTGCCAGCTCACGGTGAACAGCGTGGTGAAGCACACCACCAGGGCGATGGGATTGCGGATGAGCATGTCGATGGAACTGGTCAGCGAGTTTTCCACCACGGTGACATCCGCGCTCATGCGGGCGATGATGTCTCCCTTCCGTTCTTCCGAGAAGAAGCTGAGGGGCAGGCGCAGCACCTTGTTGTACACTTCGATGCGAATGTCGCGCACGATGCCCGTGCGCAGCGGCACCATCACGGCTGCCGAAGCAAAGTAGCCCGAAGTCTTCAGCAGCGTCATCAGCACCAGTATGCCGCCCATCATGGCCAGGGTGAGGAAGGGGCCGTTGCTGTCAACGATGAGTTGTATGTAGTAATAGGCGTTGTTAATCAGTATGTCCTTGTTGAAGTGGCCATCCTCCATAGGGATGTACTGGTACACCGATGTGTCTATCTTGAACAGGATGTTCAGGATGGGGATGATGGCAGCAAACGAGAATACGTTGAGCCACTGCGTCACGAAGTTCAGCACGATGGCCCCGCCCAAGTATTTCCTGTAAGGCTTGATGTAGCGATGGAGCAGAGAAAAAAACTGTTTCAGCATAAGACAATCTAAAGATGATGGCGCAAAGGTATGAAAAAAATGCCTGTAAACCGGCAACGCCCAATACTTTATTTCGCCTCTTTCGCAGGATGTCTTACAAGGAAGAAACTGCGTTCCACCGGCTCGGCAGTCTGCACCCGGCCGGGCAGGCCGTATTGCCACGCCACAACTGTTACTTTCAGCGGGAAACGGCTGCGGGGAGGAACGGGTGTGAACACCAGCTGTCCGTCTACAATCTCCGCCGGTCCTTCCTTGACGTAATAGGAAACAGGAAGCCCGCAATCCGATTGGGCTGTCAGTGCGACGGAAGGGATGCCTTCCGGTACGTCGTCCAGACTGGGGAACAGTATGCTCTGCCTGCGTCCTTCGGTAAGCGGGTAGGAAACTTGGATGGAGACTTCCTGCACGGTAGACTTATAGCGTGCGTCGCCGTCCGAAGCAGCCACGAGCGTGATGCTGCCTGTCCGTTTCCGGTTGTCGAAGCCCATGCGGTAGAAATCGAGCACAAACGTGGTGTCGTCCACCTGTTTTACCGGGCCGCACACCCGTTCGATGTAGGGAGCGGTGGAGGCATGTGCTTTCGCCGGTGTGGCACGGAGACTGTCTGTGTAGACAGCTTTCAGGTGAAAGGTCACACCGTCGGCTTCAGGGCGGAAAGGTGCCGATAGGGTGACGTGTGCCTGTGGATTGTAGGGCAGCAGGTCTCCCCCTTGTTGCAGGCCGATGTACTGGGGCTGCATGTCGCGTTCCTGCCGGTAGATGGTTTCGGTCAGTTCTGCCATTTCGCGGTCGAAATACCAGAAGGCATCGTGCCGGTCTCCCCGGTATTCGGCGTAGGGTGCGGGTCGGGCGCGTTTAGACTGTCTGGTCAGGCGTGCCGTGCGTGTTTCTTCCTGCATCCGGCCGGTTCCGGCAC
This sequence comes from uncultured Bacteroides sp., assembly GCA_964413805.1. Lineage (GTDB taxonomy): Bacteria > Bacteroidota > Bacteroidia > Bacteroidales > Bacteroidaceae > Bacteroides. The sequence goes on from CAYPUJ010000108.1 coordinate 4,709, forward strand.
GCCAGCGTTCTGCCAGCCATCCGGCACGGGGATTCAGCGGTTTCAGTGTCACGGGTGCGCTGCTGTCCGCATCTGCGGGGATGCGTTGTTCCACAGCCTTTTGCAGGAAAAGTCCGATGTAGGCTGCCGTGCGTTCGGCCACGTCGAAGTGTCCCCGTCCCGCATCGCACAGGAACGAAATGCAACTCTCAGGATACATCATGCGGAAAGCGAGGGCAGGAGTAACCCGTGCTTCCCACCATTCGTATTCCCCCTCTATCATGAGGCCGGGAATGCCGTCGATGTTCCGCGTGCGTCCCCACTCCAGGTTGGCTCCTCCGTAGCCGGTGAGGTTGGTGCGGGGGGCGTCGCCGTGGTAGGAAACGACGGCCAGCGTGCGTTCTGCATTCCAGGCGGCAAAATTCCACGGATAGGTAGCCATGGCCGAGTGTCCCAGCGGGACGATGGGAGCCACTTTCAGTTCGTCATAGCCGCTCACGGCGGCCAAGTCGTCAAGGGCTGTCAGCAAGGCATCGTTGCATCCGTTGGACACATCCCAGGCAAAGTCGATAATGGGCGTAATCCACACCAAAGCGATGCCTGCTTCCTGCATTTTCCGGCGGAATGCCGGATGTTCAAGCAGGGTCTCTTCGCACATGTTGTGTTGTCCCACCACCACGGCTTTCACGTGTTGGCAATCGGGGGGAATCCACAGGAAAGCTCGCGGGTATCCGCCCGTTTCTTGTGAGAATACGGACGGAACGGATACCATCCATTGCCATTCAGCAGCCAGTCCGCAGGAGCATGGGAGCGAAAGCACGGCTGCCATGCATAGTTTCAGCAGGTTTCTCATCATCGTGTATAGTTTTTGTTTATAGAGTACGGACCGGCTCCCCGGCACACTCAACGATGCTGCCCTCTTTCTCCTGCCGGAACGGGCATTTCCGCCTACTTCCCTGCCCGTTGCTTCCAGTACTCTTCCAGCCTGTCGGCTTCCTCCTGCGTGAGGCGGATGACGGCACCGTGCTTGGGCGAACTGAAATTGGTGGTCTTCATCTTCCCTTCGTTGAAGCGTCCCAGGTGCTCGAAGTGCACAAAGTCCGTCGTTTCCGCAAAGCCGAAGTTGTGCGGCTGGATGCTGTACACGTCGTACATCAGCACCCACTTCTCCTCGCCGATGCGTTTCCACACGTTGGGCGCTTCGCAAATCCTGGGTTCGAAGTCCACCCACCGGGGATTGAAGCGGTAACCGCCGTTGATGCGGTCGGACACGGCGTGCTTGATACCTCCCTCACCCTCGTGTGCCACGTAGCAGAGGTGGTACTCCCACGCTCCTTTCTGCGGGTTCCATACCGGTGTGATGTCGCCGTCGATGGCCGACACGCCCGCCGTGGGGTATTCGAACAGCAACTGGGGCGTGGACTCCAGCCGGGTGAAGTCGTTGTCCACGTAGGCGTAGTACAGGCGGTTGGGCTCGTTGCCGAAGCGCATGGTGAAGTAAATCATCATCCGCCCGCTGTCCGGGTCGTACACCGTTTCGGGTGCCCACGCACAGCCAATCTCTGCAAACTCTTTCGACAGGTGGTCGAAACGGAGGTTGGTGCGTGTCCAGTGGATGAGGTCGAACGACTTCATCAGTACCAGCCCCCGGTTGTTGCCCCATCCGTAGGTATGGCCGTCGCGTTCCCATTCCGTTTCTCGGTAGCCCTCCCGCTGGGCGAAGATGTGCAGGTCGGTCATGGCCAGGTAGAATCCCCCGTCGGGTCCCCGGTAGATGTGCGGGTCGCGGATGCCCTTCTGTTCGGCGATGGTGTCACCGGCAATGATGGGATGTCCGTCGTTGAGGGCCGTGAAGGTATAGCCGTCGCGGCTGATGGCGGCGTGCAGGCCGTGGTCTTCGTCCTGGTGGTAGACCAGGAGGTAGGCAGCCAGGTCCTCTTCCTGCGGGATAGTGTTCTTATAGGTAAAGGAACGGAAGGTGGTCTTGCCCCGTCCGGCGGCCACGAGTGCAGGGCGCAGGGCGTAGAAGCCGCCCAAACGGTTGTGGTGGAAGCCGGAAACGTCGATGTCCGTCGCCAGTGTCTCCCACTCCTGCCCGTCGCGGCTGACGGCCACGCTCAGGCGGTCGCTTTGGTTGAGCAGGCGCACACGGAACCGCTGCCCCAGGGCCGACTGCCTGCGTTCCGTCTGCGTTGCGCTGCGGTAAAGGGTGAGCTGTTTGCCGTCCGAAGTGAGTCCGGCATAGGCCTGCTCGTCGTAGTAGAGCACAAGACCGCCCGTGCTTCCGCGTCCGAGGTCAATCTCGGCTTCGACCACATAGCCGGGGTCGGTGGCGGTTGCCAGCAGCAGGCGGGCATTGGCGGGCGTGCTGCCCTTGCCTTTCACGCCCATTCCCGTTCCGTCAAACGAGAGGGAGCCGGGGGCATATTCCTTCCAGAATGTCCATTGGATGCCAAGCGTGTTGCCCGTGAAGTCGTCAGACAGTGTCGCACCGTGGTGTTCCGGTTGCCGGGCAGGCAGGGGCTGGTTGCTTCCGGGCATCAGCACAGGCCATCCGTCGGCAGTCCATTCCACGGGTTCTGCCAGCGTGGTGCGTCCCAGGGTGTGCCGGTTGCGGGCATAGCCGTGGTAGACTATCCACCAGCGTCCCTGCGCGTCGTCCACCAGTGTGCCGTGGCCTTTCGACCACCAGGGTTCGTATTCATTATAGGTGTGCACCAGCGGATTGTAGGGCGAGTTCTCCCAAGGGCCGTACACATTTTCCGAGCGTGCCACTACGGCCATGTGGCTGGTGGCAGGTCCCGCCGTCCCGCCTTCGGCGGACACCAGGTAATAGTATCCGTCCTTGAAGAAGAGTTTGGGGCTTTCCAGGTACATGTCGTCGCCTTCGGTCTGCCAGTTGTGCGGCCATTCCCAGCCGTCGTACACCTTCTTTTTCTCGCCTGTTACCCGCAGGCCGTCGTCGCTCAGAGGCACTACGTAACCCTTGTCCACGAAGAGGTAACGTTCGCCGTCCTTGCCCGTCACGTGTCCGGGGTCGATGCCCGTCACGTCCAGCTTCACGGGCTGGCTCCACGGCCCTTCAATGCGGTCGGCATAAATCACATAAATCACGCCATCCACCGGGTAGTAGATGTAGTATTTTCCTTCGTGTTTCACCAGGTCGGGTGCAAAGACCGAGCCGTTCCAGGAGGACAGGGCGCGGGTCATGGGCTGCCAGTTCATCAGGTCGGTGGAATGCCAGATGAGCAGTCCGGGTGCGTAGTGGAAGGAGGAATGCGTCATGTAGAAATCGTCACCTTCGCGGAGGATGGTCGGGTCGGGATAGTCGCCGGCCAGCAGGACGGTGGGGTTGGATTGGGCACGGCCCGTCAGCGACAGGCATAGAAACAACAGCAAAGCGAGCGCGGTGCGCCTCTTGGATTCATGGAGTGTCATTGGTATAACTTTAATGTGAATGTTTCGGCCCGGCAGGATGCGGCAGGAACACGTTTTCCGGCTGCATACTTCCGGTTCTTCCGTTTATGCGAAGCCAAGGTAAGAAAAGCCGGGGACAAACTTGGCTTTGCACCTTATTAATTAATCTATTTTAGCACATCGGACGTGCAAGAGTCCTTCTTTCCTCCCCCTTTCAGCGGTTGTCTGCAAGGCCCGGATTCCGCACCTGTACGGAGCAAATGGGATGCCTGTA
>CAYPUJ010000109.1:0-8357 GCA_964413805.1 uncultured Bacteroides sp.
AAGTTTTCCATGACACAGACGGGCACAAAGGGACACAGTTCACATTTTTCTATGCAGACACAGCGCGACCTCAATTTAACCTGTGTAAATCCGTCTCCGTCTGTGTCTGTGTACTATAATACCGCGTGAAGTATAAAATAGATGTTCATCCGTTTTTTGCTTGCAAAAGAAATCCCTTCCTGTTTCCTCCCATTGCCTCACGATGCGACCAGCGAGAAGTCCAGTTGTTTTTTCTCCAGGTTGGCACGTGCCACACGCACCGTGACGGGGTCGCCCAGACTGTATGTGTGCTTGTGCCGTCTGCCCCGCAGGCAGTAGTTCTTCTCGTCGAACTCGTAATAGTCGTCGCCCAGTTCACGGATGGGAATCATGCCTTCGCATTTGTTTTCGTTCAGTTCCACGTACAGGCCCCATTCGGTCACGCCGGATACGATGCCATCGTAGGTTTGCCCCACGTGCTCCGACATGAACTCCACCTGCTTGTACTTCACGCTTGCCCGTTCGGCACTGGCAGCCAGCTGTTCCATCGCACTGCTGTGTTGGCAGAGGTCTTCGTACTTGTTTTCGCTCGCGCTCTTGCCGCGCCTGTCGAGGTAGCGGGTGAGCAGCCGGTGCACCATCATGTCCGGATAACGGCGGATGGGCGAAGTGAAGTGTGTGTAGAAGTCGAACCCCAGGCCGTAGTGTCCGATGTTGTGCACCGAATAGCGGGCCTTCTGCATGGCACGGATGGACACCGTTTCCACCAGGGTGGCTTCTTTCTTGCCTTTCACGTCTTTCAGCAGCCGGTTGATGGAGCGCGACACTTCCCCTTTGGCACCGTTGGTGCGCAGTTTGTATCCGAAACGGGATATGAACTGCGAAAGGTTCTCCAGCTTCTCCGGGTCGGGCAGGTCGTGGATGCGGTAGGGCAAGGTCTTGGGCTTGCGTCCTTCGGGCACCTTGCCTATCCTTTCCGCCACAGTGCGGTTGGCAAGCAGCATGAATTCCTCCACCAGCTTGTTGGCATCTTTGGACTCCTTGAAGTAGGCCCGGACAGGCTTGCCCTTCTCGTCCAACTCAAACTTCACCTCGAAGCGGTCGAAGTCGATGCTGCCCGCTGCCATCCGTTTCTCGCGCAGGCACTTCGCCAGCCTGTCCAACCGGAGCAATGCTTCGCTATAGTCTCCCTGCCCGGTCTCGATGATCCGTTGCGCTTCTTCGTAGGTGAAGCGGCGGTCGCTCTTGATGACGGTGTGCACCACCCTTGCGCTTTTCACTTCGGCCTGTTCGTCCATCAGGAATATCACGGAATAGGCCAGCTTCTCCTCGTCGGGCCGCAGCGAGCAGATGAAGTTGCACAGCCGTTCGGGCAGCATGGGGACGGTGCGGTCCACCAGGTAGACCGACGTGGCCCGCTTCTGCGCTTCCTTGTCCACGATGCTTCCTTCGGTCACGTAGTGCGTCACGTCGGCAATGTGCACGCCCACTTCCCACTTTCCTTCCCCGGCAGGCCGGATGGACAAGGCATCGTCGAAGTCCTTGGCATCGTGGGGGTCGATGGTGAAGGTGGTCACGGCGCGGAAGTCCTCGCGACCGGCAATGTCTTCGGGCGTGATGGCGGCCGGTATCTGCTCGGCGGCCTGCTCCACTTCTTTCGGATAAACGTAGGGCAATCCGAACTCGGCCAGGATGGCGTGCATCTCGGTGTCGTTTTCCCCGGCACGTCCCAGCACGGCAATGACCTCCCCGATGGGGTTCTTGGCCTTGTCCGGCCATTCGGTCACCCGTGCCACGGCCTTGTCACCGGTCTGTCCGCCGTGCAGCTTTTCGCGCGGGATGAAGATGTCGTTGGCCAGCGTGCGGCTTTCGGTCACAAGGAAGGCGTATGCTCCCGTCACTTCCAGTGTTCCCACAAAGGTATCTCTGCTGCGTTGCAGGATTTCCACCACTTCGCCTTCCGCTTCTTTCCCGCGCCGGCGTGCATAGTAAGTGATGCGTACACGGTCGCCCGTCATGGCGTGTGCGGAGTTGCGTTCGGCAATGAAGATGGGTTCTCCTCCCTGGTCGGGCACGAACCAGTTCTTTCCGTTGCTCTTCCGCTGGAAGGTGCCTGTCATTTCCACACCGTGGTAGCACAAACGATATAGGTTTTTCTTGTTTTCTGTCACGTAGCCGTCTGCGGCCAGTTCTTTCAGTATGTCTTTGAGCAGCATCCTTGCGGGGTGCGCGTTCAGGCGCAGTTCCTCGCAGATGCGTTTCAGCGAAAGCGTCTCGTTGGGACATGTATGCAGGAAGTCCAGGAGCAGTTTCTCTATCTCTTTTTTCTTCATGCCTTTGCCTGCTTTCTTTTCTTTCTTTTTGGCCATTGGTCTGTCTTTTAGAAATTGTGTGGTTTTGTTTTATCTGAATAAAAAAGGTGTTGTCTTTTTGAACAAAGATAACGGGCTTGCCTTCCCCCCCCCGCCTTGTCTGCCTCTATCCGTGTTTCTGCTTGCGGCAAGGTGGGCACCCCCTTTCAGTCGAAACACAAGCGGATGCCCAGCGCCTTGAACTCCTGCTGTTCGGGTATGCCCCATTCGGAAGTCAGGTTCGGACCGATGTTGGTGGCTTTCAGGTTGGCTATGCGCTCGAACCGGGATTTGTCTTCGCTGCGAATGATTTCGCATTGCAACACGCCAGACACCTGCACACTGGTGATAAATTCGCCTTTCGACAGCATGTTGCTTTCCTTCAGTCCTGCCACATCGTCCATGCGGAAGGCAGGACGTTCCTGCATGTCACGAAAAACGATGAGCAGTCCGTCGTTTTCGGCGGCAGGACATGCGAACACGGTTTTCTCCTGGCTGAAGCGTTTGTACTCCCTCTCCTCGGTTCGCCCCAGCAGTTCCGACATGGGCACCCTGAGCGCCCTTCCGCTTTCGTAGACTATAACCAAGTAACCGTTCTCTTCTCCTTCGCGGAGGGCAAGGGAAAGCAGCACGTCGCTCCGCCACGTTTCTTCGCTTGTCAATATGTAACCGTTGCCTTTCAGCAGGTGCAGGTAGGCCACCACGTTCTCGCCATACCCCTCCTGGTAACTGTGCACGATATTGGGGCGCAACTGGCTGGTGGAGATGGAAAACGCTTGCGTCTCTTCCACGACGGCAGGGGCCTGCGTGCGTTCCGGCTTGCCGGAAAGGGCATCCGTTACGGAAGAGGCTGCTTTCGTTACCTGCGGCTTGTCTGTAGAAACCGTTGCGGCGGCTACCTTGCCGCCCCGTTTCGCCCTGCTTTCCAGGAAAGCCGCAAGGGCATCCCCATGCAGGGGCCACGTGGAAGTGCCCTGGCGCTGGTAGTAAATCCCGTTGCACTTCACCGGATGCGGACAGGGCCTGATGCGCATTTCATACACCAGCTTGTCCCCCGCTTCGAGATAAGATCCCTCTACGTAAGAGTTGGCCTCGTTGCCCAGCGAATAGACTATCTTGTTGCGGATGTGCAGGTCGTATTTGTCCTTGTCGCCCTGGAAATAGGCGATGTCTTCGCCCAGTCCGTTGGCCACGCCTTTGTTGTTGACGCCGATGTAGAGCGTGCCTCCTTCGGCATTGAGGAAGCCGCATATCACCTCCATGATTTTCTGCGTCTGCCGCATCAGGTCGGGACGCATACCGTTTTCGGGCGGATAGACAATGCTCGACTTGAACTCTACCTGCTGGCTCTCCTCGCCGAAGGAGGCGTTCACCGGTTCTTCCACTTCGAGCTTGAGCAGTTCGCGCACTTTGGTGCGGATGTCCAGTTGCTGGTTCTGCAGGCCGAATCCGTCCAGCAGGTTGCAGGCGAGCACCAGCCGTGCCAGTTCCGGCAGGCGTTTGTAGTTCACGGCTTTCCCGATGACATTCCACAGGAAACCGTTGCGTTCCGGATGGTTCAGGCAACTGACGATGCGCAGCTCCGTCAGCCGGTTTTGCAGAAGCGGATAGCGTTGCAGCATTTCCGGCGGGACATTGCCCTGCTCCCGCAACTGTTCCATATCCACACGCCCGTTGATGACAAACTGCTGCAGCAGGTAGATGCACTTCATGCGCCGGGTGTAGTAATCGGCCATCTCCGGCTGTCCGGTCAGCAAGGCCAGGATGCGGGCCACGGCCAGGTAATTGTAGGTGTTCATCCGCTCTTCTTCCAACAGGGCCACCTGGTCTATGATGTACATCAGTTCGGTCACGTAGCTTTCTTCCAGCATCACTTCGGCATTCTGCTCGTCCTTTTTCTGTTCTTCCTCCTCTTCGTAGACACGGTCGGCGGCATAGCTTGCGATGAGGTCGGCAAACGCATCGCTCACCGAGAAACTGCCTTCCGCCCGTTTCTGGAACTCCGCCTGCACCGTGCCGCGCTGGTTGATGTCGGTGACGGTCGCTTCCACATAGTCTCCCACGTTCAGTTCGGGCATACCCTCGGTATAGGGCATGAAGAGCGGGTAGGCGTAATCGCTGATGCAGACATATCCTCCGCTTTTCAGTTCGTTTACCACGCAGGGCACTTCTTCGCCCACGCTCACATTCTCCCTGACGAACTTCGCCAGCGGCACCAGCATGTTGAAGGCACATTCGTCCTGCTCGTTCACGCCCTGCACTTCGGCTCTCAGCAGATAGGGCTTCCCCTCCTCCGAGCAGAAGGCATCCATGCCCACGTACAGGTCATAGCGCACCACATTGCGCAGGCTGAGCCATCCTTCGCCGTAGAAGGCATCGTCCTCGATGCGGCAACGGAAATAGCCGGGACGCCTGGAGTCAGGCCCCAGCACACGGATGGTCACCGTGTCGCCACTCATCGGCAGAACCTTGTGCTGCTTTCGCTGTTGCGGGACAGAGTCGGGATTGTGGAAAAGCGAATACTCCACCTTCTTCCACATCTTGCGGTAGCTGGTGAGGTCGCGGGTGTCACGTCCGATGTTCCCCGCCATGTTCTTGTCGAGGAGCACTTGCAGCTGGTGCCAAGGCAGCAACCATTCGGGCAAGGCTTTCTTCGTTTTCTTCAGTTCACGCGAGGGCAGCAACTGCACGGCGTTGTTCATGATACGCAGTTGCACGTTCTTGCGTTCGTAGGTCTGGGTCATGGAAGTGTTTTCCTGCTTCCACTCCTGGTCGCGGCACGACAGTTTGATGCAGAGTCGGGTGGGGTCCTTCATGTCGTTCCATTCGTATTCAAGCGCTCCCAACTGCACGTTCGAAAGGCAGCGGAACGCTTTCTCCAGCAGCACGTGCGGGTCTCCCTTTTTGAGCAGGGCCGAGTAACGGTAGAGCATGGCGCGGTTCAACCGGCGGTCGTAAGCATCGCTTTGGGTGGCCAGAAACTGGCTCAAGGCCAGCGCGGTGACGATGCGCACAATGGCCTGTTGCGCTTCGGGCGCGTCCGGCACGGCGATGTGGTCAATGCTGCTCCGGTTTTCCTGCACATAGAGGTCGAGCAGGTTGAGGAAGGTGTGCCGGTAGGGGGCGTTCTGCCAGTCTTGCGCCTTTCCCTCCAGAATGATGGCGAAGACATCGGCCATTTTGTCACGCATCAGCCCTCCATCCAGCAAGAACACACAGGCCAGCACGCGGAAGCGTTCTTCGGCGCGGTAGACATAGCCCGACCGTTTGATTTTGCCCAACAGTTCGTCCAGGTATTCTGCTTGCCTGCCGCTGTCCATCAGGTCGATGGCACGACGGTAGTCTTCGGCATTGCGCACGGCATCGGCCAGTTGCCGGCGGCAGGCCGAGCGTTCATCTTCGGGGTAGGTGACCAGCAAGGACGATTCCTCCAGCAGATAGAGGCAGGCTTTAGCATAGTAGTCCAGGAGCAGAACGTTGTGCCGGCTTCCCGGCTTGAGCCAGCCGGTCATGCTACGGTTCAGCACGTCCATCACCATCAGCAGCCATTCGCTCCGTTTGCGGGCAAAGGCCTCGCGGGCTTCGGCAAATTCGGGCCGGTGGCGAAAACGTTCCTCCATCCAGCGCACGAAGTGCGGCGAAGCACCGATGGCCTTCAGCAAGTCATCCGGGAAGAAAAAATCCGCCGTATCTCCCGTTTCTTTGGCTTCCTGCACCAGTTCCAGCGAAAGGCGGTGTCCGCGCAGACTCCGCACGCGGCAGTTGATGCGTTGCCTGGGCATCAGTGTGGCGTTGTCGTAGTAAATCAGCCGGAAGCGGAACCCGTTTCCGTCGGCCACTTCGTAGTAAGGAGGAATCACATCGGTACAGTCGTTCCTCACCAGGAAGGGGTAGGTTTCTCCCTCTTTGTAGAAGCGTTGCAGCAACGGGCCAAAGTCTTGGATGAAGGTAGGCACTCCTTCGTGGATGTCCTTCACCATGCATGTAAGGGATTCCGGTGTAGGTTCCTGCAACTGGAACTCAAACAGGCGGATGGCATATTCCTGCCCTTCGGCCTCCACCACGTAGTAGCCCCTCTTGTTTTCCACTTTCTTTTCCTTCACCGGCAGGATATAACTGCGCCCCTTTATCAGCTCTGTCGCTTTCTTCTCCATAACATACTCTATCTATCGTTTTTTATGCGCCATGTTGTTGTCGGCAGGAGTACACACAACCGCGTCATTTGGGAGAATCTCCCGGTATTGCCGCACATAGTACGGTACAATATTCGTAAAAAAAGCAGACTTTACAAAAGAATATTCCTAATTTTGCAGTTAAATAACACTTATACTATGGTTTTAAATTACATTTGGGTAGCATTTTTCGTCATTGCTTTCCTTGTGGCAGTTTTCAGGCTGCTGGTGTGGGGCGACACGGAGATTTTCACATCGCTGGTCAACGCCCTGTTCGACTCGTCGAAGGGAGCTTTTGAAATCGCCCTGGGACTCACCGGCATCCTGGCCTTCTGGCTCGGGCTGATGAAGATAGGCGAACAGAGCGGCATGATTCAGGCATTGAGCCGCTGGCTCAGCCCTGTGCTGTGCCGGCTTTTTCCGGACATACCCAAAGGACATCCCGCCCTCGGCTCTATCTTCATGAACCTTTCGGCCAATATGCTGGGGCTGGACAATGCCGCCACGCCCTTGGGACTGAAAGCCATGAAGGAGTTGCAGGAACTGAATCCCCGCAAGGACACGGCCACCAACCCCATGATTATGTTTCTTGTCATAAACACTTCGGGCCTGATTATCATCCCGGTGAGCATCATGATGTATCGCGCCCAGCTGGGAGCCGCGCAACCCACCGACATATTCCTCCCCACCTTGCTTGCCACCACGGTCTCCACACTGACGGGGGTGGCCGTGGTGAGCTTCTCGCAACGCATCAACCTTTTCTGCAAGCCCATCCTCCTGCTGGCGGGCGGCATTGCCCTGCTGTTTGCCGTGCTGGCGTGGGGCTTTGTGCACACGGGACGCGAGGCTATGGGACAGTACTCCACGCTGGCGGCCAACGCGGTGCTGTTCGGCATCGTGCTTCTCTTCATCGTGTGGGGCGTGTGGAAGCGTACCAATGTCTACGCCGCCTTCATCGAAGGTGCCAAGGAGGGATTCACCACAGCCGTGCGCATCATCCCCTATCTGGTGGCATTTCTCGTGGGAATCGCTGTCTTTCGCGCGTCGGGAGCCATGAACCTGCTGGTGGACGGCATCGGGTGCGTGGTGGGCTGGTGTGGCATCGACACCCGTTTTGTAGGTGCCCTGCCCACGGCCCTGATGAAGTCGTTGAGCGGGAGCGGGGCGAACGGGCTGATGATTGACGCCATGAAGGAGTATGGTCCCGACTCGTTCGTGGGACGTGCCTGCTGCGTGGTGCGCGGTGCCTCGGACACGACGTTCTACATACTGGCCGTTTACTTTGGCAGCGTGGGCATCACCAGGACACGCAATGCAGTGGGCTGCGGACTGGCAGCCGACTTTGCGGGCATCGTGGCGGCACTGGTAGTCAGCTACCTTTTTTTCGCCTGAAGCGCGGTGGATTCAGTCGTTTTTCAGTTAACAAGACATAAAAGCTTATGATTACCTATCAGACAGACGGCGTGGACATGCCCGCCATCGATTCGCGCAAGGTCACGGCATGGGTCAAGGCCGTGGCGGCCACCTACGGCAAGCGGGTGGGCGAGATTGCATACATCTTTTGTTCGGACGAGCGCATCCTGGAAGTCAACCGGCAATACCTCCGGCACGACTACTACACGGACATCATCACCTTCGACTACTGCGAAGGGAACCGCCTCAGCGGGGACTTGTTCATCAGCCTCGACACTGTGCGCTCCAACGCCGGACTCTTCAACACGGACTACGACACCGAACTGCACCGTGTCATCATCCACGGCATTCTCCACCTTTGCGGCATCAACGACAAGGGGCCGGGCGAACGGGAGATTATGGAAGCGGCAGAGAATGCGGCGTTGGCAATGAGGTAATGTAT
>CAYPUJ010000110.1:0-8141 GCA_964413805.1 uncultured Bacteroides sp.
GGGAGGGGTAATTCCTTCCCTTTTTTATCTTTGCGTTGCCTAAACTTTCGCTTCTTGTCGTCAACGGGTTTGCGGACGGATGGGCGTGCAAAAGTCTTGATAGATGAGAATGTCTTAATCTTTACTGTATATATACCCTATGGAAGAAGTCTATGCCGTTTCGCTCGCGCCTGTCCATAGCCCGGCAGCAGGTGGGATTCTCTTTTGGATGACAGGAGGTCTTGTCCTGTTGCTGTTGATTGTCGGGTGGATTGTTTACCACAAGCGGCAACAAAAGTGGAGACAGAGAGTAGAACAACAGTTGGGCGAATTGACGGCACAAATCCGGTTCTTGCTGCAAGAAAGGGAAAGGCTTGTCCGGCAACGGCCTGACAGGCCGGACGCTTCCGTTGCTTCCGAAGCGGTTGCCCCCGTTTCCCATACGTTTGCCAACCCTGCGGCTCGTGATATGACGGACAGTACCGCCTCACAGCTTCGGGATGTGGCGGAAGAGTCGGATGACGAACTGCTTCTACGGAAGCGGGCATTGGAAATCGTGAACGAGTACTACAAGGATTCCGGTTTCGGTGTGGAAGAGTTTTGCCGGATGATTGCAGCCGAAAAAATCCCCGGAACAAACCACAAGCTGCAAGAAGCCCGCCGGTTTATCCGCACGTTCCGGTTGAATGCTGCTTACGAACTCATTCTGAAGAATCGCGTCAGTCGCTCCATGAACATTGCAGAAATAGCTTACGAGGTTGGTTTCAACGACCCGAAATACTTCACCCGCTGCTTTACGAGGCTTTTTGGTGTTAGTCCCAAAGAAGTCTTGTTGGGGAAGGATATGGTCAATACAGGGAACCGGCATTCAATGCAAAACCACGTTTTCGGGTAGCGGGCTTTCAGGCACTGGCCACACAATATATACTTTTCCGTCACCGGGTGATTCAATCGTATGCATTGCTCCCGGTTCCGCTTGCACGCCTTTTTTGTTTGCTTCGTGCATGATTTGTGTACAATGAACAGGAATCATTCATTGTAATATGGATGAATCGTGCATCTCTTCTTTCTTCAATTTTACACCTGCGGCTATTGCATTCGTCCTTAACGCATTTGAAATCAATTAGAAAGCAGGCCGTCCACTCAAAAAAGCCTTCGCGTCCACCAAAAACGGGGCGGTATCCACTTTTGTTGTTTGTCTGGTTTGATAAATTTGCACAAAAGAGGCTAAGGATATGCAAAAGCAGTAAGGCGAAGTTCTTTCTTCTTTTGCTGTTTGACCGGTTGTCCTGAAGAATATTTCTATAAAAATAGGTTGTTCCCGCAAAGATAGGGAAATGTATTGCAGAAATCGTGCAAAGAAACACATTATATAATTTTATCAATCTATTATCCTTAATGAATAATTAACATGAGAACAAACACCAAAAAGACCAATCGAAAGCTGGCTGCAAGCCTGTTTATCCTGGCAGGACTTTCAGGCGGTTGTCCACAGGTCGCTACTGCCGCACCGGACGTACCCAGCAGCATCAGCCAGCAAGTGACCAATCCCCGACGAACCTTGATCGGAACTGTGCTCGATGCCGAAAACAACGACCCGTTGATTGGTGTCAGTATCCGTGTGAAGGATACCGACCGGGGAACCATTACCGACATTGACGGCAAGTTTTCCATCGAAGTGACCAGCAGCGACGAACTGGAAATAAGCTACATCGGCTACAAGTCCCAGACTCTGATGGTAGGCGACCTGGGTGTGATGACCATCCGCCTGTCATCGGACAATGAAGTGCTTGATGAAATAGTGGTCGTAGGTCAGGGTACACAGAAGAAAGTGTCGGTCACCGGTGCCATTTCCACCGTAAAGGGAGCCGCATTGAAGACTCCTTCCTCCTCGCTTACCAATGCGCTGGCGGGCAAGCTGGCCGGTGTCATTTCCACTGTCAGCAGCGGTGAACCGGGTTCGACTTCCACCTTCTATATCCGGGGCATCAACACCTTCGGCGGTACATCCACTCCGCTCATCCTGATGGACGGTGTGGAAATCTCCAGCACCGACCTCAACCGCATCCCGGCCGAATCCATCGAAAGTTTCTCCATACTGAAAGACGCATCGGCCACTGCCATCTATGGCAACCGGGGAGCCAACGGCGTGATGCTCATCACCACCAAGAGCGGGCAGGAAAACACCAAAGCCACCATCAATGTCTCGTTGGAGGCTTCGTACTTCAAGCCGATGAATGTGGTGGAATTTGCTGACGGAGCGACTTATATGGAAACCTATAACGAGGCGCAGGCCACCCGCTCATCGGGCACCTATACTCCGCGCTACACCCAGGAGCAGATTGACAATACCCGCAACCATGTCAATCCTTATGTCTACCCGGACGTAGACTGGTATGACCTCCTGTTCCGCAAAGGCAATTTCAACCAGCGTGCCAATGTCAACGTGCAGGGCGGCGGATCGCGCGTGACCTACTACATGAGCCTCCAGGCCAACCACGACACCGGTTTGCTGGATGCCCCCAGTTATTACTACAATGTGAACATTGACAACTGGGAATACAATTTCCAGAACAACATCTCCTACAAGCTGACGAACACCACCACCGTGGACTTGCGCATGATGTCGCAAATCGGCAACCAGCAGGGACCCGGTTATTCCACCTCGACCCTGTTTGCCCAAGCCATGAGTGCCAACCCGGTGGACTTTCCGGCCTACTTCCCCGATGACGGCAGCGGATTCATCCGCTTCGGCAATGCGGAAATCAAGTCGGGGACACTCGGGGTGAATCCATACGCCTACATGCTGAGTTCGTTCAATGAAACCAACTATAACACGCTGAACACTTCGCTTACCCTTTCGCAGAAACTGGACTTCATCACCGAAGGCTTGAGCGTGAAAGCGTTGGTGAATTTCAAGAACTGGTCATCGTCTACCTACAGCCGCTCCATCACACCTTATTATTATAAGGTAACAGACAATTCCTACGATGCGGCAACGGACACATACAGCCTCGACCTGTTGCAGACGGGCGACGAATACGTCACCGAGTCCAGCATCAGCAAGAGCCAGGACCAGACTTTCTACTTCGATGCCCGCCTGGACTGGAAACGCAGTTTCAGCAGGCACAATGTTACGGCCATGTTGATGTATATGATGCGTGAATACCGGAGCGATGTGCGCCCCAACCGCAACCAGGGTTATTCGGGACGCTTCACCTACGACTACGACAACAAGTACCTGGTGGAATTCAACTTCGGCTACAACGGTTCGGAACGCCTGGCCAAGGGAGACCGTTTCGAATTCTTCCCCGCCGCTTCCATTGGCTGGGTGCCCAGTGCCGAGGATTTCTGGGAACCCATTTCGAAGTTTGTGGATTTCTTCAAAATCAGGGCTTCTTACGGTCTGGTGGGCAGCGACGAGTTTGACGACAGTGCTCCGCATTTCCTCTACACGAACAACATCAGCTTAGGCTCGGGACATTCGTTCTGGACAGGTCTCCCTTCCAACGAAACCACGCGATCGGGACCGGCGTTCTACGTGCTTGCCATCTCCAACGCCGGTTGGGAACACGTCAAGAAGCTGGACATCGGTTTTGACATGACCATACTCAACCAGATAAACGTGACATTCGATTATTTCTACGACCATCGGGACAGGATTCTCATGTCGCGCTCGTCCTGGCCGTACATGCTGGGCTACTGGGGTTCATTGCCTTGGAGCAATATCGGCGAGGTGAAGAATCATGGTGTGGAAGTGAGTGTCAACTGGCAGAAACGGTTCGGCAAAGACTGGGTGGTAGACTTCCGTGGAAACTTCACTTACAACCAGAATAAGTACGTCTATGTGGACGAGCCGGACTATCCTTACGTATGGCAAACCAAGACGGGCAAGCCGCTGAATACCCTCACCGGCTACATTGCCGAAGGTCTGTTTGAGAGCCAGGAGGAGATAGACAACTGGCCCGACCAGTCGCAACTGGGTGCCAACATCATGGTGGGCGACATCAAGTACCGCGACATCAACGGTGACGGACAAATCACCACCGAAGACCAGGTGATGCTTTCGCCCTACAACAGCATTCCGCGCATCCAGTATGGTCTCGGACTGAGCCTGAACTATAAGAAGTTCGACTTCAGTGTGTTCTTCAACGGTTCGGCCAAGCGCAGAATCATGATCAACAGCGGCTACGCCCCCTTCCTCTCCGGCGGTGGCGACGGTTCCAACGTGGAGAGTCTGCCGCGCAACCTGATGCTGTGGATTGCCGAAAACCACTGGTCGGAAGACAACCCCGACCCCAACGCTGCCTATCCGCGTCTGGGAATCACGAGTGCCGACATCAACAACAACATCCAGCCCAGTTCCTACTGGGTGCGCAACGGCAACTTCATCCGCTTCAAGACCCTGGAAGTAGGCTACACCTTCCCCTACTGTCGTGTGTACTTCAGCGGCGACAACCTGGCCGTGTTCAGCCCATTCAAACTGTGGGATCCCGAACTGGACTGGAACTCCTACCCGTTGCAACGTACTTTCAACATAGGCGTGCAACTGACTTTCTAACATAACTCAACTTATCAACTCATGAATCGTATGAAACTAATATCCAAAATATCCAAAGCTTTGCAGGCCGTGCTCATTCCCGGTTGCCTGCTCACTTCGTGCAACTATCTGGACGTGGTTCCGCTCGAAACGGCTGACTTTGAGGACACCATGCAGGACGAAAGTGCCGTGCTTGACTTCCTTTACACCTGCTACGGCTACGTACCCCGTTGCCAGCCCTATGACTTCAAGGCATACGAGCGGTCGTCCGATGAACTCATCCAACCCGTGCAATGGGAAACGTACGCGCAGACACTGGCTTGGGGAACCCTTTCGGCTTCCTACTATGAGGAGTGGACCAGCGGGCAGACTTCGGACGATTTCAGCATCTGGATTCCCAGTTACAACTGGTTGGGTTACGTGAACCGTTTCCTCAGTCTCATCGACGAACTGCAACCCACCGGCGTGACCGACGAGGACAAGGAACAGTACAAGGCCGAATGCTACTTCCTGCAAGCCTACTACCAGTTCCGCGTATTGGCTGCCATGGGTCCTTGTCCCATCATTTCATCTCTGGTAGACCCCAACATCACCAGCGACGAACTTCCGGGGCGTTCGCACTTCGACTACTGCGTGGACTACATCGTGGACAAGCTGGACCAGGCGGCTGCCGTCTTGCCTGCCACCCGCGAGACACAGTACTTGGGTCGTGCCACCAGCACCATCGCCCTCGCCCTGAAGGCACGGGTGTTGCTCTATGCGGCTTCGCCCTTGTGGAACGGAGAATTTTATGACAACAGTTGGGCCAACACCAACTACGAGACCGAAGGGTATGGCTATGAGCTGGTGAGCCACACTTACGACCGCAGCAAGTGGGAACGCGCCCTCACTGCCAACCAGGAAGCCCTCACTGCTGCCCTGAACGCCGGCCACAGCCTGTTCACTGTGGAGTTGGCCAACGACAAGGCAGATCGCGACGACCTGGACTTGCCCTTCGTGCCCGGCAAGGAGGAGGATACCGACGAGAACAACGACTTCAAGGAACTGGTGCGTATGTTCCAATATTTGGTGACGACCACCGAAGGCGACAATAACGACGAAATCATCTGGGGACAGCGCATCGACAGTGATGCCAACAACGGGGGCGAGGCCACTACCTGCCGCCTGCCCAACCGCTGTCTCTACACCAGCAGCGGCACGTGGACGGGCGGATGGGCCGGCATGGCTCCCACGCTCTACACCGTGCAGCACTTCTACACCGAGAATGGCCTGCTGCCGGAAGACGATCCCGACTTTCCCGCCGAGTCGGAGTGGTACACCCGTTTCTACGAAGGCACCTCCAGCCCCGACCTTGTGACCAGCGGGCTGGACACCGAAGAAGTGAAGAACGACATCATCAAACTGAACGGTAACCGTGAGGCACGTTTCTATGCCTGGATTGCTTTCGACGGTTGCCAGTATGCGCAGAAGATTACCAACGGCTCGCCGCTTTGGCTGAATTTCAAGAACACGAACACCAACGGTTACCGTTCGTCCGATGCCCGCAACATTGCAGGCACGGGATACCTGTCCAGGAAATTCGTGGATCCCAACATCACTTTCAGCAGCACCGGTTCGCAGACAAGCACCGCCTCCCGTCGTCCCTACATCCGCCTGGCCGAGCTTTATCTCAACCTGGCCGAATGCTATGCAGCCTTGGGAGAGACCGCCAATGCCTTGAGCAACCTGAATGTCATCCGCGAACGTGCCGGACTGCCCGACCTGACCGAATCTGACCTGAGCATCATGTCCTTGGAGGAATGGGTGCATACTGAACGTTACATCGAGTTGTTTGAAGAGGGACACCGCTATTACGACTTGCGCCGTTGGTGTATTGCTCCGGACATGTTGAAAGCGGGAACCCGGTACGGATTGAGCGGGCTGACGATAAACCCCACTTTCGAGGAGTTCAATACGCCCGGACTCATCGACCAGCCGTTCAAGTGGTACGACCGCTATTATCTGCTGCCCATCTGGTCGCGCAGCGACTTGGATGAACTTTACAGCAATCCGCAACTGGTGCAAGCCCCCGGTTACTGATTAAATGGCCGTTTATGATAACAATGAATTGACAGAAATAGGTATGAAAAAGAATATATTATTGCTGGCAGGGGGATTGGCAATGCTGGCCGCCTGCGACAGTTCAGACTACGACTTGATAAACCTTGTGCCGGAAGAGTATCACAAGATTCTCTACATCAACAATGCCGGTGAGCAGGAACTTACCTTGTATGACACGGGTGAAATCTACACCTACCAGATGTCCGTCATCAAGGCGGGCAGCGAGCCCAGCCTGACGGCTTCGGCCGAAATACGCATTCTCACGCAGGATGAAGTGGACGAGCAGTACAGCGAGGTTGAGGCCGTCGACTATCAGATTATCCCCGAAACGTCCTATTCGCTCTCTGCTACCACCGTGGATTTTGCGAGCGAGGAACGCTACAAACTGATAGACATCACCCTTGACCCGACAATCATCAAGAATGCCATCGACGAGGGAGATGCCGATACCCAATGGGTGTTGCCCATTGAGTTGGTGAGTGAGAACGATTCGATCAATGCGGACATGGATCAGTTGTTCCTGCAAATCACGGGTGTCGTTACGCCATCGCTGGGCTTTACCTCCACCGATGTCACCGTGACCAATTATACTTATGGCAGTATGCTGACCGTTTCCGTGCCTTTTGGCCTTGACACCGAAAACACCGGTTGGGACATCACAGCCGAGGTATCACTGGGCGACGAAAGTGCCATTGATACCTACAACCGTCAGAACAGTGCCAACTTCCAGTTGTTGCCTGAAGGTACTTATACCCTGCCGGCTACTGTCGAACTGCCGTCCGGCACCACCACTTCCAACCTGGAAGTCATCATCGACGGCACGGCATTGGAACTGGGTGAATACATGTTGCCCATTCATTTGAGTAACGTTGACCCCTTCCAAATATCCGAAGACTATGCCGACTATCTCTTGGCTGTACGCATTCTCGGTACGGAAATAGACCGCTCCGACTGGACGGGCGAGGCCAACACCGATGAACCGACCGGTGAAGGTACTGGCAACGGGGTCATCGAATGTGCCTTCGACGGTGACGAAAGTACCTATTGGCATTCGGCATGGGCAAGCACTACCGTTGCATTGCCCCACATCCTGACGTTCGATACTCAAGCTGAACACAATTTTGCCCAGTTTGCCCTCAAACCTCGCACAGGCACTTACTGCGGTGACACGGGCGGCGGCGTGTTCTATGTCAGCTCCGACAATACGACATGGACCGAAGTCGGTACTTTCACCATGAACGGGTCGGAAGACTACCAGTACTTCACCGTCACTCAGACCCGTGGACGATACTTCCGCATTGAGATTACGGTGGGCAACCGCAGCACCAACACCAACATGGCCGAGGTGTATGCTTACGAAGTGGAATAAAAGACCGCACACATAGCGTGTATGCTTCTTCAGGAGGCGCAAGTATCTCTTTTTAAAGAGGGCTTGCGCCTTTCATTTTTACCAACCGCAAGTACAGATTCACACACCTATGCTTCAACCGCCAAGAATTATTGGTTCAAGTGCCAATGATTC
>CAYPUJ010000111.1:0-8057 GCA_964413805.1 uncultured Bacteroides sp.
GGTAGCTACCGAGGCAATGCCAAGGCGGCTACCGAGGTCAAATCCTCTCTTTTTCGATACCCCCAAAACTGTCCGAAAGTGTCAACTGTCAGTTGTAGCTCGTCAGTCTGTCATGCTAATGCAGTGAAGCATCTCCCAACAATAGTCCGATAGTGGGAGATTCTTCACTGCGTTCTCTTAGACTGCAAGAAAGGAAGTCATGAAGACGTAACGGATGCTCCATTCTTCATTCTTCATTCTTCATTCTTCATTTAAAAGGTTCTTCTTTACCGCATTTCCCACTCGAACACCCCGGAAGCATTGTCGTCGGGCAAGACGACTTCAAGCTTCACAGCAGTGGTCTCCACGGGATCGAAGTTTACGGTATTGGCAACGCCTTTTTCCGTGTTGTACTTATCGGCATTGCTCACGGGTTGCCAATCGCCCTGCGCATCCTTGTAATAGAGCTTCCACGACTTCGGCACACGGCATCCGCCCCACGGCCCGTCGTCAAACCAATAAATCACAGCAGAAGACACAGTGGCAGCCTGCGGAAACTCGTAGGAAATCCACTCCGTGGTGGCTTGCTTGGGCCACCAGTGATAGTAAGGGATGGAACGGTCGTTCTCGTCCTTGGGAACCAGCCCGTCGCAAATGGACGAAAGCGAACCGGCGGGATGGGAAGCCTCTATCTTGCTCTCAGAAGCCAATGTCGGAGGCGTGGTGGGACGTGAAGCACTCAACTCCTGCGGCAGCCACACGGCCATGTTGCCCGACCCGCGATGTGCCCAGGCATAATAGGGGATGAGGGTCAGTTGCACGTCCTTGGCGGTCACGCGCCCCTGCTCGTCATAGCCCAGCACTTGCGCATCGGTCTTCAGCTGGTCGATGCCGCAAAGCAAATCCGGACGTTCCACCACCTCAAACTTCGGATTCCGGTTCATGATGACGCTCAGCACGTCAAAGTCGTTGTCGGGCCACTCGGCACAGTAGACAAGCGGGCCGCGCTCCACAGCCACACGCCCACGGTCTGCCTCCACCTTGTTGATGGCCTTCACGACGCGCGGCTCCATGTCGAAGTGCAGTTCCACACGGTCGCCCTTCTTCCAGCGGCGGTCAATGCAGAAGTAGCCGTCTTGCAGGTCGCCTTCCACTTCCTCGCCGTTCACCCGCACGGAATAGGCCGTCCGCTTGCCGTCGGCGTATTCATAAAGGCTGCTCGGAACGACCTGACCGCGCACCCAACCGGGGATGCGGAGTTTGAGGGTGAACCGGCCGGCCGTGTTTTTATTCACCGTGACCGTCACATCGCCGTTCCAGGGATAGCCCGTCTGCTGCTCCAGCGAAATCTTCTTGCCTCCCACTTCCACGTCGGAGGTGTTGCTCATGTAGAGGTTGACGTAAAGATTGTCGTCTTTCACGGCATAAATGTAGCCCGGCAACGAAGGGATGAAGCGGCAGATGTTGCTGGGACAGCAGGCACAGCCGAACCAAGGCTGGCGCTGGTGTTGCCCCATGCTCTCCAACGGATTGGGATAGAAGAATCCCCCGCCGTCGAGCGACACGCCCGAAATCAGGCCGTTGTAGAGGGTGCGCTCCAGCACGTCGTAGTACTTGGACTCGCCGTGCAGCAGGAAGAGCCGGTAGTTGACATACACGTTTCCGATGGCGGCGCAAGTCTCGCAATAGGCAGACATGTTGGGCAGTTCATAGTCGGCTCCGAACGCCTCCCCATTGCTGGTGGCTCCGATGCCGCCGGTGATGTAGAGCTTCTTGCCCACGATGTTCTCCCAGATGCGGTCGATGGCGGTGATGTAAGCCGTGTCACCCGTCAGGGCGGCCACGTCTGCCATACCCGCATACATATAGGTGGCGCGGACGGCATGTCCCACGGCCTCGTCCTGTTGCAGCACGGGCTTGTGCGCCTGGCTGTATTCGTCCGTGCGGTTTGTATAGCCGCGCTTGTCGAGGAAGAACCTGGCCTGGTCGAGGTACTTCCGGTCGCCTGTCACGAGGTAGAGCTTGGCCAGCGCCATCTCGGCAATCTGGTGGCCGGGAACCACGACTACCTGGTCTTCGCCATCGCCAATCTCACGGCACACGCAGTCGGCATAACGGATGGCAATGTCGAGGAAGTTCCGTTTGCCCGTGGCCTGGTAGTGGGCGATGGCTCCTTCAACCAGGTGCCCCAGATTGTAAAGCTCGTGGCTCAGGTCTTCTTCGGCCACCCAGCGTTCGGGTCCCGCCCATTCATGGGGATGCTTGGGGTTCATGGTGCGGCTGGTGTAGAGGTAGCCGTCGGGTTCCTGCGCGGCGGCCACAATGACCAGCACGCTGTCAATGTAGCGTTGCAGCTGCTTGTCAGGATAGGTCTGCAGAAGATAGCTGGCACCCTCGATGGTCTTGTAGACATCGGTGTCGTCAAACGAGAGCCCGCCCACCTTGATGGTGTCGCTGGGATGGGCGGCATTGATAAAGTTCCGGTAACGCCCCGTCTCCTCGCACATGCGGAAAGCCAGGGGAATGGTCACTTCGCGACTGGCCTTGAGGCGTTGCCCCCAGAAGCTGTCCGTCACCTTCACCGAGGTGAACGGCACCGGGTCAATGGGATAGCCGTGCGCGGCCGTCTGTTTCTGTTGCGCTTGCCCGCCTGTTACCACAAAGGCGGCGAGCGCGGTTGTCAAAAGAATCTGTTTCATCCGAATATATTTGTTTAAAGTAAAACCGTTTATTCAGCAGCATAAGGGATGTACTCGTCCCACAACCGCAGGCTGTGCAGCCAGCCCGTGAAAGGCCATTCCCGCTCGTTGTTCAGCCCCAGCGTGACGTATTGCGAGGGCTTGAGCAGCAGTTGGATGTCCTTCTCGCTGACGAGCCGGCCGTTGACGTACACCTGCTCCATGCGTCCGTCGAAGCAGACATAGACGTGCGTCCACTCGCCTTCGGTGCTTTTCATTTCCTTGTAGCCCGCATCCTCGTACCAGCCGTAGTGGTTCACCACGCCGCAACGCGGCTCGGTGCCGCTGATGAGCATGATTTTCTCCAGTTCGTCGTGGGTGGTGGTGAAGTCGGCCACACATTCGTTTTCGGCAATGGAGTCGTTCAGCACCCAGGCTTCGAGCGTATAGGGGGCATTGTCGCGCAAGGTGGGAGGAAGCATGAAATCGGACCGGTACACCTGCTCTCCTTCGAAGCGGAAGCCTTTGCGGCCTTTCACCTCATCCACGACAAGGGGCTTCCGCAAAGCCTCGAAATAGCCCTCCACCCCTTTGTTGGGCAGGTAGGGCAAGGTGTCTCCCACGGCATAGTCGTCTGCCGTGATGCCCACCACCGGCCCGCGCGGCGCACGGTCGGAAACGGGCAGGCGCACAATGTCCGTCACGGCATCGTAGGCGCGTTCGGCTTCCTCCTGCTCCCAGTTGTAGTAGCGCACATTGGTGACGGCCAGCGGAGCATCGCCCGAAGCAATCCGCACCACGCCGCGCCCGGCGGTCACCTGGCCGTCGTGCGCCGTTGTCCACGTCCCGTCCTCGCAGACCATCGCGCTCAGGGTATGGGGCTTCCCGCCGCCCAGCAAAGAATGGCGGTACTCCAGCACCGTGCCCGGCTCCAGCACCAGGGCATCCTTGCCGCCGACGCGCTCCACGCGGGCGTGCCCGCTCTTCAGCAGGAAAGCACCACCCAGCATTCCTTCGTTGTTGTTCCATTGGCGACCGTCCCAGTCGGCGGCGGTCAGTCCCAGCCATTGCTGGGGGCAACTGTCTTCGGTTCCGTCAAAGACCTTCACGTTCCACAACGCTCCCCCGAAGCCGTTCTTCTGTCCGCCGGTGAAGGTGATGCGCACATAGCGTGCCTTGGCATCGCCGAAGTCCACCATCGGGCTTCCGGCCAGCCGGTTGTCCCGCTTGTCGGCAAAGACCGTCCACTTCCGTCCGTCGGTGGACGTTTCAATCAGGTATTGGTAGAACTGCGTCCCGTATTCCCACTGCGTCCACACGGTGCCCACGTGCTCCACACGCCCCAGGTCGATTTCCAGCCACTCCTGCCCGCAGGTGCGCGGCCGCCAGAGGGTTCCGTTGTTGTCGTCCACGGCGTAGGAAGGCCGGAAGTTGTCGTCGTAGGCCGAGGAGGCACGCACGGACTTCCCCAGGGCGAGGTTGGCCGACTTCAGCACGGAGGGCACGGGCAGGCGCACTCCCTCGTGCGAGGGGGTGACGGGCATGATGCTGCCGTCGTCGGCAAACTCCAGCCGGTCGATGCAGACTTGCCGGTGGAATCCCCGGTTGGAGTGCGGGTTGTCGTGGCGGTGGTAGACGATGTAGAAGTCGTCCCCCTCCTGCAGCACGCTGTGGTGTCCCGGCCCGTGCACGGTGCCGTCGGCATTGGTCTCCAGGATGCAGCCCCGGTAGGTGTACGGCCCCAGCGGCTTGTCCGAGGTGGCGTATTGCACGCGATAAGTCTCATCGTGGCACGAACCGGACGAGTACATGAAATAGTACGTCCCGTTCCGCTTCATCACGAAAGGTGCTTCGAAGAAGTCCGTCACCTCCGTATTGGGGATGAGCCTTGTCTCGTCGAAGGTTTTCATGTCCGGGTTCAACCGGCCTGCCCCGCAGCCGAAACCTTTGTAGATGCCCCACGTGCCCCAATACATGTATATGCTGCCGTCGTCGTCCACAAAGGTCTGCCCGTCCAGCGTGATGGCGTTCTCCACGAAACGGTCGGGCACCAGCACGGCCTCGCTCTCGCCCAGGATGTTGCTCCAGGGGCCGCGCGGCGTGTCGCCCACGCCCAAATGGAGTTGACAAGGTTGGCAGTAGAGGTAGTAATACTTGTCCGTTTCGGGGCGGTACAGCACGTCCGGTGCCCAGATCCAGTGGCTGTCCGGCCAGTTCATGGGCATGAGGGTCCAGTTCACGAAGTCGCGGCTGGTCCACAGTTGTGCAGGGCCGAAGCCCGCCCCGCTCCCGTCGGTGGTGGCATATATATAATAGGTGTCGCCGAACTTCTTCACCGTGGGGTCGGCGAAGTAACCGGGCAGCACGGGATTGCCCGCACCCGGTGCGTCGTGGGGAAGTTCCTGCGCCGCAGCCGTCAGGCCGCAGGCCAGGAGGGTGGAAGATAGAAGAAATGTTTTCAGCATGATGTCAAAGGATTAATCGGTTTGTCCGGTAGTGGAAAAGTCATTGTACAGTATCTCCGTTTCAAAGAAGTATTCTTTCAGCAGCGCATACATCTCAGGGTCGTAGTTCTTGAGTTTGGCGCGGCGGTCGATGTCGTTGTGTACACCGTTGGCAGGCAAGGCGCGGCGGTTGCAGTTGAAGAAGCTCTGCACGCATTCGGCAAAATACTCCTCCTTGCTGCTCAGGGCGTAGGTATCCTTCCACAGCCCCTTCCGGGCGGCCTTTTCCATCAGGGCTTGCAGGCGGTCGTTGAAGTCCGGCTCCACGCCGCAGATGCCGATGGTGTGGATGAGGTGCGCAAACTCGTGCACCAGGATGTTCTCGCCCTCGTAGCGGTCTCCCGGCAGGCAGAGCAGGTTCTCTTCGCCGCAACTGGACGAATAGGTGTCCTCGGGTGCCCCGCCGAAGCCGCGTGCCCGCCGGTTCCAGTAGGCGATGCTGTCCGGCGAATTGCAGATGTGGGCAAACTCCGGCAGGTCGCAGGTCTCTTCGTCCCGGCCTATAATCATCACGTGGCAGCCCGTCCGCACCATCTCGGCCTTCACGTCGGGGCGTTTGGCCAGCATCTGCCCGATGATGGCAGCGGCGCGTTGCAAGGCTTCGTCGCTCACCCGTCCCGAAGCGGTGACGTACAGCCCGTCGGCCTCAGCGTATTTCTCATAAAAGTCCGGTATGCCCCGCCCCTGCGGCACAGCCGTTACCCTGGTGCGGGCAGGCATCCGTTCCAGCTTCAGGGCAAAGCCCCCGCCCGGTGCCAGGTGCAGTTGCAGGGTGGTGTCGCACCGGACGGCGAAAGTGCGGCACGCATAGTCCCCGGCATTGCGGTGAGCGTTCGGCCCGTCGCAGAAGAGGGTGGCCCGGTACACGGCCCCTTCCTCCAGGAAGTGCAGCGGAAGTTCCAGGTCCCGGCTGTCCCAGTTGGTCATGCCGCCCGCATACCAGTCTGGGCCGTTCCGGCGCACGGTGGCGATGTATTCGCCCAGTCTGCCCGCCGCCACGAAGGTGGTGTCGGCCTCCGAAGGCAGGGAGGCGATGAAGGCGGTACACTCCGCTTCCTCCCGGTAGGCGGAGGGAGCGTCGCACAGCATGGTCAGCGGCGAGTCGTACACCACGTAGGCGGCCAGCTGGTGGCAGCGGGTACCCATACTCATGGGCTGGCTGTACACGGCCCGCCAGCTTGTGCGGGTGGCGTTGCGCATGGCTCCCGGCGTGTAGTCCACGGGGCCGGTCATCATGCGCAGGTAGGGGAAGGTGACGTCGTAGCGGGGCATGTCGGTCTCCTGCGCCGTCCACTTCACCTCTTCCATGCCGAACACCGCCTCCACGTTCAGCACGTTGGGCCAGGTACGGGTCAGGCCGGTAGGCTTGTAGATGCCGTGCAGGTCCAGCACCAGCCGATGGCGTGCCGCCGCTTCGCAGATGCGGTAGACCATCTCCACGGCCTCCTGGTCGTCGCGGTCCAGGAAATCCACCTTGAACCCGGCGATACCCATCCCGGCATAGTGCCGGCAGATCTCTTCCAGCCGGTCGTCGAGCACGTTGAACACCGTCCAGAGTATCAGCCTCACACCCCGTTCGCGGGCATAAGCGGTCAGGGCAGGCAAGTCCAACGCCGCCACAGGGGTCAGCATGTCCCCCCCGGCAGGGTCGTACCAGCCCTCGTCCAGCACCACATACTCCAGCCCGTTCTGCGCCGCAAAGTCGATGTAATGGCGGTAGGTCTCCATGTTGATGCCGGCCTCGAAGGGCACGCCGCGCAGGTTCCAGTCGTTCCACCACTCCCAGGCGGCTTTTCCGGGCACAATCCAGCTTGTGTCTCCGATGCGCGAGGGGGAGGCGAGCACGTAGGGCAGGTTGGCGGTGGGCATCTGGCGGTCGTCGGTCGTCACCACCCACACGCGCCACGGATAGTCGCGCGGGCCGGTGGTGCGGGCGATGTAGCCGGCAGCCTCGGCCACGTAGCGTTGCTTCCGCCAGGGGTAGTAGTCCATCCGCACGGGATAAGGGGCGAAACGCGCCTTCAGCCCGAATGTGCCGCCTGCGGAATCGAGCCTTTCCACAAACATTCCGGGGTAGCGTTCCACGTCCACGTCCATCAGGGTCAGCCTGGCCGTGCCGCAGTCCACCGCCACGGGCAGGAAGGCCGGTTTTCCGGCCATCGCCGAAAGGGGGGCCTCGGTGTAAGTGTTCTGAAAGGCCATCGCCAGGGGTTTCTCATCGTTGGTGGTGTAGGCCATCCAGGCATTGCGGTCGGCGGCGAAGCGCATCTCGGCCCGTTCGTCCTGCACGGTGGTGGTGCCGCGCCGCGTGGTGTAGAAGCGGTAGGCCATGCCTTCGTCGGAAGCGCAGAAGCGCACCCCGAAGCCGTCTTCCAGCCGCATACTCAATTCGTTCCGCACCAATGCCACGCGGCTCTGGCGGTAAAAGCCGGCACGGATGTCTTCCGCCACGCGGCTGCGGCGGATGGTGCGGGGGCGGGGCTTTCTGCCCACCTGCGTGCCGTCGTCCAGCACCAGGCCGATGCCCGACCAGTCCAGCAGCACGTTGCCGTCGTAAAGGAGGCGGTAGATGAGGGCAGTGTCGGTGCGGATTTCCACACTCAGCCGTCCGTCGGGCGATTGCAACCGGCAGGTTTCCTGTGCCTGCACCGTTGCGCTTCCCTGTCCTGCCGCCCAAAAGGCAAGAGCGGCCAGCAGGAGGATTCTGATTCGTTTTTTCATCTTCTTTAATTTTAGGGATAATAAAGGTTGTCTGCACAAAGAAAGGGAGAAAGCGGCAGAAACACAAAAAGAATCGTATAAAACAATGAAAGAGGAATCCAAAAGAAATTGAGAATTGAGAATTGAGAATTGAGAATTGAAAAATGTTTCTTCCGTACAGGCAATCCACACCCTC
>CAYPUJ010000112.1:0-8031 GCA_964413805.1 uncultured Bacteroides sp.
ATAAAGTATCCGATAGTCCAAGGCGGTATGGTGTGGTGCAGCGGCTGGCGGCTGGCTGCGGCTGTGAGCAATGCCGGAGGCTTGGGTTTGTTGGGAGCCGGATCGATGCATCCGGATACATTGTGTATGCACATCCGGAAGTGCCGTGCGGCTACCGACAAACCCTTCGGTGTGAACATACCGTTAATGTATCCGGAGGTAGATGCCATTATGCAGATGGTTGTGGACGAGGGGGTGAAAGTGGTGTTCACTTCTGCCGGAAGTCCAAAGAAGTGGACCGGATGGCTGAAGGAACGCGAGGTGACCGTTGTGCATGTTGTCTCTTCTTCCCTGTTTGCCATGAAGGCGGAAGAAGCCGGAGTGGATGCGGTTGTGGCCGAAGGTTTTGAGGCCGGTGGGCATAACGGGCGAGAAGAAACCACCACCTTGTGCCTGATTCCGACTGTGCGTTCTGTGACTGCATTGCCGGTAATTGCCGCAGGAGGAATTGCAACCGGGGCTGCATGGTTTGCCATGCAGGCACTGGGAGCCGAAGGCGTGCAGATAGGTACGAGGTTCGCATTGACGGAGGAAAGTTCTGCCAGTGAAGCCTTTAAGAAATATTGCTTGCAGCTGAAAGAAGGAGATACGCGGCTGTTGTTGAAGAAAATAGCCCCTGTAAGGCTGGTGAAAAACCGTTTCCGGAATGTGATTGAGGCCGCTGAAGATAGAGGAGCTACCGTGGAGGAATTGCGTTCGATCTTAGGGCGTGGACGTGCCAAGCTGGGAATCTTTGAGGGGGATCTGGAAGAAGGTGAGCTGGAAATCGGGCAAGTGGCATCCTTGTTGAAAGGCAAAGGCATCCAGTCTGTGGCCGATGTCATGCAGGAATTGGTGGAAGGCTATAGACAGGCCGCTGCTTCTGTGCTGACACTGTGACAAGTCTTGTGGCAAGACGATTGGTGAAAGGATAATTCATGTTTGGTTCAGGCCTTTTTTTGAATAATACTTTGATAGCTGCTGTTTTTTCTTTTATTTTGCCGATAAATCAATGAGAATACTAAAAATATTGCAATGAAACTGAATGAGAAAATGAGAACGTTTGCGTTATTGGGTGTGGGGGTGTGCGTCATTTTTGCGTTTACTTCCTGCAAGTCGAGTAAAAGTGCCTATAAAAAGGCTTATGAGAAGGCTAAAGAGCAGGAATTGGCTGCGTCACAAACGTCCACGGCGATAGAAGAAGTGACTCCTGTGGTAACTCCGCCGGTTGTAGGTGCTCCTGTAGAAGCGAAGGTGGTTGAAAGCACTCAGGCTGAGTTCCGTAAGGAGAAAGTTACGGTAGTGACCGGGGCAAGCGATGGATTGTTGGATTATAGCGTAGTATGCGGGAGTTTTGGTGTGAAAGCCAATGCGGATAATCTGAAATCGTTTCTGGACAGCGAAGGTTATCAGGCAATGATTGTGTTCAATGCCGAGAAGGCGACCTATCGTGTCATTGTAGGCACGTTTTTCGATAAAGCCTCTGCGGCAAGAGCCCGTGATGCGTTTAAGGCTAGGTATCCGAGTCGCCAGGATTTCCAGGACGCATGGTTGTTGTACAGAATTGACTGAATAAATCGTAAGGAATGAACAAAAGAGGCGGGGACTATGCAGTTTCCGCCCCTTTTGTTCGTTGCCGTTCCGTGTCCGGCATGTGAGAACATGTAGCTCCTTAAAAGAAGTTATAAAACGGAAAGGGAAACTCTATT
The DNA here is from genome assembly GCA_964413805.1 of uncultured Bacteroides sp. Classification (GTDB taxonomy): domain Bacteria; phylum Bacteroidota; class Bacteroidia; order Bacteroidales; family Bacteroidaceae; genus Bacteroides. The sequence continues at coordinate 1,728 of CAYPUJ010000112.1, forward strand.
CGAAAGAAAAGTTTTAATTTTGTGCCCCCATATATCTTTTTACTAAGAACATGGAACGACAATATTTACTTGATGCAATTGATGCGGCTTTGTTGGCTGGCGGAAAGATTCTGGCCATTTATGACAATCCGTCTGCGGATTTTGAAATAGAAATGAAAGCTGATAGTTCTCCGTTGACCATTGCCGACCGGGAAGCGCAAAGGGGCATTGCCGAGGTGTTGAAGAGTACACCTTTTCCCATCTTGAGCGAAGAAGGCAGGGTGATTCCTTATGAAGAACGGAAGAACTGGAATACATTGTGGATAGTAGACCCGCTCGACGGTACAAAGGAATTTATCAAACGGAATGGTGAATTTACGGTGAATATCGCATTGGTTGCCGGTTCAGTGCCGGTGGGTGGAGTCGTTTATGTGCCGGTGCAACGCACACTTTACTGGGCAGGCGAAGGCAGAGGTGCTTATAAGCTTTCCGGAATTTCCGCCCGCGATGGAAAATCATTGGAGGAACTGGAGGCATTGGCCACTTGCCTGCCGGATACGGACGCGCAGCATGAAGGCTTTGTAGTGGTGGCTTCGCGCTCCCACCTCACAGCGGAAACGGAAGATTACATTACCGGGTTGAAATGCACTCATCCGGATGTGAAGTTGGTGTCCAGCGGGAGTTCCATAAAAATCTGTTTGGTGGCAGAAGGGAAGGCTGATGTTTATCCGCGTTTTGCTCCAACCATGGAATGGGACACGGCAGCAGCACATGCGATTGCCCGGATAGCCGGGATGGAGATATATCAGGCAGGAACGGAAAATCCGTTGCAATACAATAAGGAAGATTTGCATAATCTTTCGTTTATAGTAGAAAAGAAAAGGCATTGAAATAAATCCCACGAAGCTTATTTTTTCGATTTGGCTGTTTACATCTACCATATAAGTATGAACAACAACAATATCTATCCAATTTATGACAAGATGCTCACTCGGAAAGAGAAAGAAGCATTACTCGGGCAACACGCGGTGATGGTGTGGTTCACCGGTTTGAGTGGTTCGGGAAAAAGCACGCTGGCTGTTGCGTTGGAGCGTGAGCTGCACAGGCGCGGGTTCTTTTGTCGTATCCTCGACGGCGATAATGTCCGCAGTGGCATCAACAATAATTTAGGATTTACGGAGGCAGACCGGATGGAAAACATCCGGCGCATCGCAGAAGTGTCGAAGCTGTTTATTGATACGGGTGTAATAACGATAGCTGCCTTTATCAGCCCTACTCACGAGATGCGTGAAATGGCTGCCAACATCGTGGGGCGTGATGATTTTCTGGAGGTGTACGTCAGCACTCCGTTGGAAGAGTGCGAACGTCGCGATGTGAAAGGCTTGTATGCCAAGGCCCGCCGGGGAGAGATAAAGAACTTCACAGGCATTTCCGCTCCTTTTGAGCCGCCTTTGCATCCCGCCCTGACGTTGGACACCTCTGTGTTGAGCCTGGAAGAAGCCTTGGAGAAGTTGTTAGATGCCGTATTTCCCAGGATATTTAAGAAACCTGTTCAATATTGATAGCTATGGAAGAGAAATATAAGTTAAGCCACCTGAAGGAACTGGAAGCAGAATCCATCCACATCATTCGCGAGGTGGCGGCAGAATTTGAGAATCCCGTCATGCTGTACAGTATCGGCAAGGACTCCTCCGTGATGGTTCGTTTGGCTGAAAAGGCTTTTTATCCGGGAAAGGTCCCGTTCCCGTTGATGCACATCGACTCGAAGTGGAAGTTCAAGGAAATGATCCAGTTCCGCGATGAATACGCCAGGAAGCATGGCTGGAATCTGATTGTGGAAAGCAACATGGAAGCGTTTCGTGCCGGTGTGGGACCGTTTACGCATGGAAGCAAGGTGCACACAGACCTGATGAAAACACAGGCCCTGTTGCAGGCGTTAGACAAGTACCGTTTTGACGCGGCTTTCGGCGGGGCACGCAGGGACGAAGAGAAGTCCCGCGCCAAGGAGCGCATATTCTCTTTCCGGGACAGGTTCCACCAATGGGATCCGAAGAACCAGCGGCCTGAACTGTGGGATATCTACAATGCCCGCGTGCATAAGGGGGAAAGCATCCGGGTCTTCCCGCTGAGCAACTGGACGGAACTGGACATCTGGCAGTACATCCGTTTGGAGAAAATCCCCATCGTTCCCCTTTATTTTGCCAAGTTGCGCCCTTGTGTGGAAATTGGCGGAAACCTGATTATGCCCGACGACGACCGTTTGCCTGAACAGTATCGCGACAAGATACAGATGAAGAAGATTCGTTTCCGCACATTGGGCTGCTGGCCGCTGACCGGTGCCATTGAGAGTGAAGCCGACACCATCGAAAAGATTGTGGAAGAAATGATGACTACCACCAAAAGCGAAAGGACGACCCGTGTGATAGATTTCGACCAGGAGGCGAGTATGGAACAAAAGAAACGGGAAGGATACTTCTGAGAAACGGATGCGGAATTAACGGACTAAAAAAGAAAGTGGCATGAATGAAGCATTAAGCATAGAAGCTTTTCTGGACAAGGACGAGCAAAAAGACTTGTTGAGATTTCTCACGGCGGGATCGGTGGACGATGGTAAGTCTACTTTGATTGGCCGTCTGCTGTTTGACAGCAAGAAAATATACGAAGACCAACTGGATGCCTTGGAACGCGACAGCAAGCGGATGGGGAATGCGGGCGACCACATCGATTATGCGTTGCTGCTCGACGGACTGAAAGCAGAGCGCGAGCAGGGCATTACCATTGATGTGGCTTACCGTTATTTTTCTACCAACAACCGCAAGTTTATCATTGCCGACACACCGGGGCACGAGCAATATACGCGCAACATGATAACGGGCGGTTCTACCGCTAACCTGGCCATCATTCTGGTCGATGCCCGGCTGGGAGTCATCACGCAGACGCGCCGCCACACCTTCCTGGTGTCGTTGCTGGGCATCAGACACGTGGTGCTGGCCGTAAACAAGATGGACCTGGTGGATTTTTCCGAAGAACGCTTCAACGAGATAGTCCGGGAGTACACGGACTTTGTGAAGCAGTTGGGCATACCAGACGTGACTTGCATACCGCTGTCTGCCTTGGATGGCGACAATGTGGTCGTGAAGTCCGGGCGCACGCCGTGGTATCAGGGCGTTTCGTTGCTCGACTTCCTGGAAACGGTTCACATAGACAACGACCACAATCTGGACAACTTCCGTTTCCCGGTTCAGTATGTGTTGCGTCCCAATCTCGATTTTCGTGGTTTTTGCGGCAAAGTTTCTTCCGGCGTTATCCGCAAGGGCGATGAAGTGATGGCATTGCCGTCCGGAAAGCGTTCGCACATCAAGCGCATCGTGACGTATGACGGTGACCTGGATTATGCTTTCCCGCCCCAGTCGGTCACGCTGACCTTGGAGGACGAGATAGACGTGTCGCGTGGAGAAATGCTGGTGCATCCGGATGATCTGCCTGTCGTTGCACGCAACTTCGAGGCAATGATGGTGTGGATGGACGAAGAGCCGATGGACTTCAACAAGTCTTTCTTCCTCAAGCAGACCACCAACCTGAGCCGCACGCACGTGGACTGCATCAGATACAAGGTGGATGTCAACACAATGGAACACCTTTCGGTGGAAAACGGGAAGCTCGCTCCGGCGGATGTGCCGATGCAGCTCAACCAGATTGCGAGGGTGGTGCTGACCACGGCCAAGGAACTCTTTTTCGACGCTTATCAGAAGAATAAGGCAACCGGTTCGTTCATCCTGATAGACCCGATTTCCAACAATACGTGCGCGGTGGGCATGATCATCGGTCGGGTGGATGACAAAGAGGTGCACCGTGAAACCGATGCACCCGTGCTGAATCTTCCCGGACTTGGTATCGGGCCGGAGCATTACGAGGCCATCGAAAAAGCTGTGAAAGAACTGAACCGTCAGGGGCTGGAAATCATCGTCAACAAATAAGTGATTATTATAAAATACCGTTCTGCGAGGGGATCGCAGGAGGCGGATAAAAACAAGACAGAAGAAAATGGGTTTACTGGAATTTAACAAGCTCCCCATCAATACGCTGGTCGGTGCCGACTGGCAGACGTTCAAGGCCGTCACGAAAGGACGTAACATTGATGCGGCTTATCGGGGCAAATACCGGCTGACGAAAGCCGTTTGCCGTTTGCTCTCCACTTTGGCTCCTTTGCAGGACAAACGTTACGAGAAACTCTTGGCCGACAAGCCATTGGAACTCGACCCTTTGTTCATATTGGGACATTGGCGCAGTGGGACGACCTTTGTGCACAATGTCTTTTCGTGCGACCGGCATTTCGGCTACAACACGACCTATCAGACGGTGTTCCCTCATCTGATGATGTGGGGGCAACCTTTCTTCAAGAAAAACATGAGCTGGCTGATGCCGGATAAACGTCCCACGGACAATATGGAACTGGCGGTGGACTTGCCGCAGGAGGAGGAGTTCGCTTTGGCCAATATGATGCCCTACACCTATTACAACTTCTGGTTTCTGCCCAGGCATCAGCAGGAGTATGCCGACAAGTACCTGCTGTTTGACGACGTGACCGAAGAAGAGTTGCGGGTGTTCGAAGAAACTTTCGTCAAGCTGATTAAGATTTCCCTCTGGAATACCCACGGCACACAGTTCCTCAGCAAGAATCCGCCGCACACGGGGCGGGTGAGGGAATTGGTGAAGATGTTCCCGCAGGCTAAATTCATCTACCTGATACGCAATCCCTATACGGTGTTCGAGAGTACGCGGAGCTTTTTCACCAACACCATTCAACCCTTGAAGTTGCAGGACATCACGCCGGAAGAACTGGAGCAGAACATCCTTTCCATCTACGCCAAACTCTATCACAAGTATGAGGCGGACAAAGCCTGCATTCCCTCCGGAAACCTGATTGAGGTGAAGTTCGAAGATTTCGAGGCGGACGCGATGGGCATGACGGAGCACATCTACCGGTCTCTTTCGTTGCCGGGATTTCCCGAAGCACGTGCGGACATCGAAAAATACGTGGGCGGTAAGAAAGGCTACAAGAAGAACAGGTATAAGTACGACGAACGCACCGTGAAGCTGGTTCGCGAACATTGGGGCTTCGCTTTGGAGCAGTGGAAGTATGAACTTTGAGTTTTGAACCCGCGTCGAGAATACATAAAGCAAGGAATAAAGAACAAGATGAAGATTGGAACAAAAGTAGGATGGAGCGTTCTGTTTGCCGGACTGTTGGGGGCGACAAGCCTTTCCGCCCAGGAACCGCGTGTCGAAGCGATTCCGTTCGGCGATATGGACCAATGGATTGACCGCCAGATTGAAGAATCGAGCATCATCGGGGGAGCGGTGAAGCACGTATATGCCATAGGTCCTACCGGCACGTTGACCGACAACCAGGCTTATCGGAACATGGGAGGTTCGCCTTGGGCCTCGTCCAATGTAATGGCCCGCGTGGCAGGCGTCACCAAGACCAACACTTCCGTCTTTCCGGAGAAACGGGGCAACGGCTTCTGTGCCCGCATGGATACGCGCATGGAGAGTGTGAAGGTGTTCGGACTGGTAGACATCACGGTGCTGGCGGCAGGCTCTATTTTCCTTGGAGAAATGGAAGAGCCCATCCGCACCACCAAGAACCCGATGAAGACGATGAATTGCGGCATTCCGTTCACCAGGAAGCCCGTTGCCATTCGTTTCGATTATAAGGTGAAAATGTCCGACCGCGAGAAGCGCATCCGGGCCACCGGTTTCAGCCGCATCAAGGATGTGGAGGGAAAAGACTTTCCCGAAGTGAACCTTTTCCTGCAGAAGCGGTGGGAGGACAAAGATGGCAACATCTATGCCAAGCGTGTGGGTACGATGGTGGTGCGCTACTACGACACCACAGCCGATTGGCACAACGGTGCCACCTACTCCATCATGTATGGCGACATCACGGGCGACCCGGCCTATAAGCCGCACATGATGAGGTTGCAGGTGCAGGAACGCTATGCCAAGAACAGCAAGGGAGAAATGGTGCCCGTGACGGAAGTGGGGTGGGGAACGGAAGAGGATGTCCCGACCCACTTGCTTTTGCAGTTCACGTCCAGCCACGGCGGAGCCTATGTAGGTTCGCCGGGCAATACGTTTTGGATAGACAATGTGGAACTGATTTATTGACATTCCGGCTTTGGCCGGAAGAGATGCCACTGGTGGTGGCAAGCGAAAGAGACAGGTTTTCGTGCGAGCCGGGTTGAGGCTTTGCGGGAAAACCTGTCTCTTTTCTATGAACTGTTATATTTCTGATAATGTGATAAATAGCTTTGTCTTTACA
>CAYPUJ010000113.1:0-7999 GCA_964413805.1 uncultured Bacteroides sp.
TCAGGTAGGCATTGGTCTGGCTGAAATGCCGGTTGCCGAAGAAACCGTGGTAGGCCGACAGGGGAGAAGGGTGGGCTGATGCCAGCACCAGATGTTTGTTCCGGTCGATGAAAGCTCCCTTGCGTTGTGCGTAGGATCCCCACAGCAGGAACACCAGATGCTCGCGCTGTTCGGCAAGGATGCGTATCACGGAGTCGGTGAAGGTTTCCCAGCCGTGGTTCTGGTGCGAACCGGCTTGATGTGCACGGACGGTCAGTATGGCATTCAGAAGGAGTACGCCTTGTTGTGCCCAGCGGGTCAGGTTGCCGGTGGCGGGTACTTCTGTTCCAATATCGCTTTTTATTTCCTTGAATATGTTGACGAGCGAGGGTGGGAAAGGCACACCGTCGTTCACAGAAAAACAAAGGCCGTGTGCCTGTCCGGGCCCGTGGTAAGGGTCTTGTCCGATGATAACCACCTTTACCCGGTCGAATGGGCATAGGTTGAAGGCATTGAATATCAGCCGTCCCGGCGGATAGACGAGGCCTTGTCTGTATTCGCTCCGCACGAAGTCGGTCAGGGTGCGGAAATAGGGCTTGTCGAACTCTTCTTGCAGGTGAGCTTTCCAGCTTTCTTCAATCTGAACATTCATAACTGGTGGTGTATTGGTTGAGCCGCTAAGGTACAAATAATTCCGGGATGTATGGCTTTGGGCAAGGCTTTTTCTGTTTTTCTTTTGTGTGATGCGACCAATGTGGTCGGGGGCGTTGTACCGTTGCAGGTACCTGTACGCCCGCGTCCACATTCATCCGTCGGATATGCAGCAGGAAACTTAGGATGTGATCAGGCTTGATTGCGGGCTGTCATGTCCCTGCTTCCTCAAATCAGGTGGATGTTGTGCGCTTCGCAGTCGCGCCGCATGGCTTCCGGCCAGATGCTTGCCTGTATTTCGCCGATGTGTGCCTTGCGCAGGTAGAACATGCAGAGGCGCGACTGCCCGATGCCACCGCCGATGGAGAGCGGGAGGGTGTCGTCCATCAGCCGTTTGTGGAAGTAGAGGTTCAGCCGCTGTTCCTCGCCTTCTTCTTTCAGCTGGCGTTGCAGGGCGGTCTTGTCCACGCGGATGCCCATGGACGAAAGTTCGAAGGCGCGTTGCAGCACTTCGTTCCACACCACGAGGTCGCCGTTCAGTCCGGGCAGGTCGTTCAGTCCCGGTGTGGTGTAGTCGTCGTAGTCCGGTGCCCGTCCGTCGTGTTTCTTGCCGTCGCCCAGTTTGCAGCCGATGCCGATGATGAACACGGCTCCGAACTTCTGCGCGATGGCGTGTTCGCGGCATTTGGGTTCCAGGTGCGGGTAGAGCCGGCGCAGTTCTTCGGCATGGATGAAGTGCAGTTGCGGAGGTAGGCAGGGTTTGATTTGCGGGTACATTTCATACACCATATATTCTGTGCGCACCATGGCGGCATAGATGCGGCTGACGATTTCTTTCAGGAAGTCCACCTGCCGGTCGGCGGGCGTGATGACCCGTTCCCAGTCCCATTGGTCCACGTAGAGCGAGTGCAGGTTTCCCAGTTCTTCGTCGGCACGGATGGCGTTCATGTCCGTGTAGATGCCATATCCCGGCTCGATGTGATATTCGGCCAATGTCAGCCTTTTCCATTTGGCGAGCGAATGCACCACTTCGGCTTGTGCGTCGCCCATGTCTTTGATGGGGAAAGACACGGCACGCTCCACGCCGTTGAGGTCGTCGTTGATGCCCATGCCTTTCAGCACGAACAGTGGAGCGGTAACGCGGCGCAGGCGCAGCTCCGAAGAGAGGTTCATCTGGAAGAACTCTTTGATTTGCTTGATTCCCAGTTCGGTTTGTTTCAAATCCAGCAAGGGTGTGTACCCTTCCGGTTTTATCAGATAACTCATGGCTTTGTAATGTGGGTGTTTTAATGTTAAATTGTTCGGCAAAGATAGGAATAATATTGATATGTGATGCAGGTTCTGTGTAGAAATACGTCATTTTGAGTGTTCCGGGTGCTTGCCGGTTGGCTCTGCCGTAGGTGCAAGGCTGTGGGGTGTTCTGAAAAAAACAGTGAAATCATTAGGAGGATGCGGAGTTTTTTTATACTTTTGCCCCCGAAAAAAGGGTAAAGACGGCCTGGTAGCTTAGTGAATAGAGCGTCAGATTCCGGTTCTGAAGGTCGTGGGTTTGAGTCCCACCCGGGTCACGGTGAGGAGGAATTCTATGGATGGAGTTCCTCCTTTTTTTATGAATGTAATCCTGCAAGATGATGAATGAGTCAAAAGGGAACTGGCTGGCTTTGAGTCCATTGGTTGTGTTTTTGTGTCTGTACCTGGGTGTTTCCGTATGGGTGGACGACTTTTACAAGGTGCCTATTGCCGTGGCTTTCCTGTTTTCTTCGTGTTACGCCGTGGCCATCATGCACGGCATGAACCTGGAGCAACGGTTGCAATGTTTCTCGGCCGGGGCGGGCAATAAGAACATTCTGCTGATGGTCTGGATATTCATCCTGGCCGGTGCTTTTGCACAGAGCGCCAAGGAAGTCGGGGCCATCGATGCGGCTGTCAATCTCACCTTGCACGTCTTGCCCGGCAACCTGCTGCTGGCGGGCATTTTCATAGCTTCCTGTTTCATATCACTCTCCATCGGGACAAGTGTGGGCACGATTGTCGCCTTGATGCCCGTGGCCGCCGGTTTGGCAGAAAAGACCGGCATCGCGTTGCCCCTCGTGGCCGGTGTCGTGGTGGGTGGTTCGTTCTTTGGCGACAACCTTTCGTTCATATCAGACACGACCATCGCCGCCACCCGCACACAAGGATGCCGGATGAGCGACAAGTTCAAGGTGAACATCGCGATTGTGGCGCCGGCAGCCTTGCTGGTGCTTGTTTACTATGCCTTTCGGGGAACGTCCATCCAGGCGTCCGTGCCGGAGCAGACGGTCGAATGGGTCAAGGTGATTCCTTACCTCATCGTGCTGGTCACGGCTGCTGCGGGTGTGGATGTGGTGTTGGTGCTTGTGCTTGGCATCTTGTCGGCGGGCATCACCGGATTGTGTACGGGGCTTGACCTTTTCGGTTGGTTTGCGGCCATGGGCAGCGGCATTACAGGAATGGGGGAGCTTATCATCATCACCCTGCTGGCCGGTGGGTTGCTGGAAAGCATTCGCTGCAACGGCGGCATCGACTTCATCCTGTCGCGCCTGACGCACCACGTCCGGGGCAGGCGGGGAGCGGAGTTGTGCATTGCGGCGCTGGTGAGCATTGCCAACCTCTGCACGGCCAATAACACCATTGCCATCATCACCACCGGTCCCATTGCCAGGGACATTGCCACGCGCTTCCGGCTCGACCCGCGCAAGACGGCCAGCATTCTCGACACTTTTTCTTGCTTTGTGCAGGGCATCATCCCCTATGGCGCACAAATGCTGATAGCCGCAGGACTGGCCGGCATCTCGCCTGTCAGCATCGTCGGCAATCTGCACTATCCTTTCTGCATGGGCTTTTGTGCCTTGCTCGCTATCCTGTTGCGCTATCCGCGCAGGTATTCATGAAAAACAAACTGTACTTATGGTCAGATTCCAACGCATTACGACTGCCGATGCCACGCTGTATGGCTTTGTGGAACAGTTGCTGGTGGCTTCCTTCCCCGCCTGTGAATACCGCAGCCTGGACGGGCAGCGGGTTTATACCGACGGGAAGCCTTGTTTCTTCAACAATGTCATTATGGACGGAGATGTTCCCGTGGGCTTGCTTACCTATTGGGACTTCGGCACCTTCTGCTATGTCGAGCACCTTGCCGTCGATCCGCAACGGCGAGGTGGCGGCTATGGAGCACAGGCGATGCGGCACTTGTGCGGGTTGTTACGCAGGCCTGTCGTTCTTGAAGTGGAACTGCCGGACACCGGACTGGCCCGGCGGCGAATCGGTTTCTACCGGCGGCAAGGCTTCGTGCTGTGGGACAAGCAACCCTATCGCCAGCCGCCCTACAAGCCGGGCGACGGTTATCTTCCGATGTTCCTGATGGCGTATGGTGACCTGGACAGCGGGCGGGACTTTGAGCGGGTTCGGGAGCGTATATATAAAGAGGTGTACAACGTCGGGGCTTGTGAGTAAGGGGGAATCATTCCCGTTTTTGGGCAGCGTACTGTATGTTGAGGGCATTTGCTTTGCGGAGTGCTTCCTTGATGTCGGCCACGATGCCCATTTTTGTGTCTTGGTCCACTTTGAGCGAAACCACCATGCGGGCCTGTTCGGCTTCCGTCCTGCCGGCACGTTCGGTGGCAATGTAAGCCGGGATTTCCGACACATCGACGTAGCAGTCGTTCAGCTGGATGCGGGTCTCATCGCCCAGTTTTTCCCGGAGTCCGGCCGCCGGTTTTCCCACATAGATGAACGTGGTCAGCGACTTCCGTTCCAGTTTCTCCAGTTCCGTGCCTTGAGGCAGGGTGAACTCCACCTTCAGGTTGGTGTCGCGCATGTTCGTCACGATCATGAAGAAAAACAGCAGGGTGAAAATCAGGTCGGGCAGGGAAGACGTGTTCAGGGCAGGCACGCTTCGCCGGTTGTTTCTATTGAATCTTCCCATCACTCGGTTCCTCCTTGTGTTTCGACGACGGCTTCCGCTATGGCCTGGGGATAGATCATGCGGACGGCTTCCTGCTTGGGTGCGCTGAGTGCCGCATAGTTCTGATGCCAGTGTTTTTGCGACAGTTCGTCGCGCAGTTCGTTGTAGGCGGCCACCAGTTCGTTCTGCACGGCAATGTAGGTGTTGTAGGAAGCGTCCCGGTCGCATTCCAGGGCAATGACGTGTTTTCCGGTCACTTGCAGGGTGCCGAAGAAAGGAATCTCCCGGGCCTGTTTCTCGGGCTTGTCGGGTGCGTTGTCCGGGTTGGCAATGAAGTCTTTGGCCAGTTGCCGCAGTTCTTCCACGCAGATGGGCCGGTCGTTGCACGTCAGCCGGCCTTCGGCGTCCAGCGACAGTCGCAGGATGTTGCGTGCTTTCAGCCGTGATTCTTTCGGGGGATCGGCTTCCCGGACGGTCGGTGCGGGCAGGCGCCGGGGCAATCCTCGGTTGGGATCCATCGATGTGGTAATCAGAAAGAACGTAAGCAGCAGGAAGGCAATGTCTGCCGTGGAACTGGAGTTGATTTCGGGCACGTTTCTTTTTCTTCTTATCATATCGCGACAGCTTTTTTTCCGGTGGCTTGCTTCATCGGCGGAAGTGTTTGAGCAGTCCGTTGCCCACAATCAACAGGACGAGCACCCCCATCAGCGTGTAGATGGTGTAGAGGAGCATATCGGCCGTTTTGAGCCAGAAAGAGTCGTTCCCCCCGTCCTCGTGACCGGGTATGTCCAGCGGTGTTTCGCTGCCTGCCCACCAAGACACGGCCAGCACCAGGGCCAGCAGTGCCGCACCGGTGAACGACTTGACAGCCGTTTGCGGGGCATCGGCCAGCAAGGACGCAAAGTGTGTCGCCACGCCGACGATGCAGGCCACCACGGCGATGCCCAGCAGGAGGTAAATCCAGCAGAGCAGTGTATCCACTGTCCCTTCGCCGAAGAAGAAGAGGCAGACCACCACAGCCGTGATGCCCAGCAGGGCGTAGAGCGTATAGCCGGATACTTTCTGGATTTTCAGTCTCATGGGTTCAAGCGTTTCTCTTGTATTTCTGGTCATACCTGATGGCCATGTCCAGCAGGCTCACCGTGGCATCTTCCATTTCGTTGGTCAGGTTCTCTATTTTCGACAGGATGTAGTTGTAGAACACTTGCAGGATGATGGCCACAATCAGGCCGAAGATGGTGGTAATCAGGGCTACCTTCATGCCTCCGGCCACGATGGCAGGCGAGATGTCTCCGGCCAGTTGTATCTTGTCGAACGCTTGCACCATACCGATGACGGTGCCCAGGAATCCCAGCGAAGGTGCCATTGTGATGAACAGGGTTATCCACGAACAGCCTTTCTCCAGGTAGCCTGCCTGTACTCCTCCGTAGGCGACCACGGACTTCTCTATCACGTCAATATCCTGATCGATGCGCAACAGTCCCTGGTAGCAGATGGAGGCTATCGGTCCACGGGTGTGCCGGGCGATGTACTTGGCTTCCTCGACATCTCCTTTCTCCAGGGCGGCTTCGACGGAGGCCATGAACTTTTTGGTGTTGATTTCGGCCAGACTCAGGTAGATGATGCGTTCGATGCAGAAGGCAAGCCCCACAATCAGGGCGATGGCCACGAAACTCATGAAGAAAGCCGAGCCTTCGATGAATTTTGTTTTCAGTACTTTGTGTACGTTGCCCGTTCCCTTGCCGGTGTCAGGAGCAAGGAACGGTTCTTCTGTATCGGTTTGTTCGATGAAGGGCAGGTCGAACGCCTCGGTGGCCGTTGTGTCCTGGGCGTATGCGGCAATCGGGCACATCAGTCCCGTGGCTACGGCTATAATGGCAAGCATCTTTCTCATTGCCGGGTTTCGTTTAAGGATTTAATCATACATCTTCTCACCTTATTGTTTGCAACATTCTTGCAGTACCTTTCTGATTTCTTGCTGAAGGCTGATTGACAGTCTTTTCCGTCAGTCGTTTCGGGCTCAAAGTTAGCAAAAGCTGAACGAACTGCCAAACGATGGGAAACAAATGTATCGGAAAATCCACTTGTGAAAGTGGGTCAGGACGTGGAAAACAGATGATAAAGGACGTGATGGACAGGCGCGGGACGAAATAAGACAGGCCGGGCACATACTGCCTGTATTGGTTTTATTTTCGATGAAAATTAAAAAATCAGATATTATGGCATCCATCAAACTTAAATTCCGCCCTTCGACCGTCTCTGACAAGGAAGGCACACTCTATTTCCAGATACACCACCGCAGGAGCACCCGGCTGATCTTTACCGATTATCACATAAAACCGGACGAATGGGATGAAAAGGCCTCGTTTCTGCGCATCACCGGCACGCCGGAGAGGCAGGCGGAACTGCGGCTGGTCACCTCCAAGGTGTTGTGGGACGGCAAGCAACTCACTGCGCTCGTCATGGAAAGGGAACAGGCGTTGGCGGAATACACCACCGATGACATTGTGTCGGCGTTCAGGCGTCTTCCCCCGTGCCAGACCTGGTTCGGCTTCATTCACAGCATGGTTGCCAGAAAGCTCCGTGTCGGTCGGGAAGGGACTGCCAGAACTTACCGCAACGCGCTGGCGAGCTTCTCCCTTTTCCGCGACGGGGAGGACATGACCATCGACGCGCTGGATGCGGAGACGATGAACCTGTATGAAGCATGGCTGAGGGGACGGGGCGTGAAGCGCAACTCTTCGTCGTGCTACCTGCGCACGTTGCGCACCCTCTACCGCAAGGCAGTGGAGACGGGCCTGTCCACCGACAAGGACATCTTCCGTCGCGTGTTCACCGGTTTTGCCCCGACCGCCAAGCGTGCCCTTCCATTGGACGCCATCCGTACCGTCAGGCGGCTCTACCTGCCGGAAGGCTCGCCGCAGGCCTTTGCCAGGGACCTGTTCATCTTGTGCATTTACCTGCAGGGAATCTCGTTCGTGGACATGGCTTACCTGAAGAAAGACAACATCAGGAACGGGCAGTTGCAATACTGCCGCATGAAGACCGGGCAGAGCCTGAACATAGGCTGGGAGCCGGCCATGCAGGACATCGTGGACACTTACGCACACCTGACCGTCGGCAGCCCCTACCTGTTGCCCATCATTACCGTGCAGGATGGTACGGAACGGTTCCAATACGAGCGGATGTGGCGCAAGGTGAACTACCACCTGAAGAAAATCGGGAAAATGGCTGGACTGCAGGTGCCGATCACCACGTACACCGGTCGGCATTCATGGGCCAGCATGATGAGGGACATGGGTGTCAGCCTGTCCGTCATCAGCAAGGGGTTGGGGCACGAGAGCCTGAAGACCACCCAGATTTACCTTTCTTCCATCGACACGGAGGGAGTGTTGAAAGCCAACCGGAAAATGATCGGAAAGATTCTGCGCGAATGAAATGCGG
>CAYPUJ010000114.1:0-5316 GCA_964413805.1 uncultured Bacteroides sp.
AGCCTTTTCCAGAAAGAAGAGCGGAAATAAAGCACCGTTTGCACCACACCCCTGCCGAACAGGTAGCAGAGGAAGGCGAACCACAGCGCATGGTTGCCCCAGACCGGACGCAACCCGTAGTAGAACAGGAAGAATACGCAGGCCGCTGCGAACATGGACAGCAGCATCCCCCGCGTGTCGGTAGCCCCGATGAATATCCCGTCCCACACGAACGCCGCCAGACCGGCCATTGGGATGGCCAATGCCCAAAGGAAATACGTGTCCGAGGCGGCGATGACTTCGGCGTTGTCGGTCAGCAGACCCAGAAAAGCCGGGCCGCCCGCAGCATACGTCAGGGTGAATAGGATTGCCATAGCAGCCCCCCAGCCAAAGAGGCGGCGCACGGTGTCGGCCAATGCCGTCCGGTTGCCCGCGCCCACGTAGCGTCCGCTCAATGCCTCGCCCGCGTAGGCAAAGCCGTCCATCACGTAAGAGAACAGTGTGAACAGTTGCATCAGCAGCGTGTTGACCGCCAGCGTCACCTCTCCTTGCGCGGCACCGGCCGAGGTGAAGAACAGGGTGACGGCCACCAGGCAGAGCGTGCGCAGGAAGATGTCGCGGTTCACCTGGAAGAAACGGCTCATGGCTTCGCGCTGCCACAACCCGTGGAAACGGGCATACTTCCACAGCCGGCCATAGCTTTTCAGCCAGAGTGCGATGCCCATGAAGAACCCTGCGTATTGTGCCACCAGCGTGCCCAATGCCACACCCTCCACCTTCATGCCGCCCAGCAAGACAAAGCCCAGACTGGCGGCTATGTTTACCACGTTTTGCGTCAGGGCGATGTACATCGGGATGCGCGAATTCTGCATACCGATGTACCACCCCGTCAGTCCGTACAGCCCCAGCATGGCGGGTGCTCCCCAGATGCAGATGTGAAAGTAGCGTGCGGCCAGGCTGCCCACTTCCCCGTCCGGTCGTATCAGCAGGAAGGCGGTCTGGCGGATGGGCGTTTGCAGCAGGACAAGGCAGGCTGCCACCACCACACCCACGCCCACGGCACGCATCAGCAGCCTCATCACTTCCGGGAGGTCGCGGCGGCCCAGGGCTTGCGAAGTCATGCCGCTGGTGCCCATGCGGAGGAAGGCGAATATCCAGTAGATGATGTTGAACAGCAGCCCGCCCACGGCAATGGCACCGATGTAGGAGGCAGCCCCCAGATGTCCCACGATGGCCACGTCCACCAGTCCCAGCAGGGGCACGGTGATGTTGGACACGATGGAGGGCAGGGCGATGTGGAGAATCTGTCGGTCTCTGTCGGTCATTTCCTTTATACCGCCATGAACGCTTGGATAAACTCGTCTTCCTTCAGCAGGCCGTAGCTTCCTTGTCCGGCTGCCTCCTCGTCGAAGGTCTGCACGCTGTCCGGCTCGATGCCCGGATGCCAGATCAGGAAAGGCACCGGTTCGGCCGTGTGTGTGCGCAGTTCGCAGGGAGTGGGGTGGTCGGGCAGCACGGCGATGGCCACCGGTTCCTTCCAGTCCTTGACGGCCTCGTAGATGGGGCCTACGGCACGGCTGTCCAGGTTCTCGATGGTACGCATCTTCAGGGCCACGTCGCCCTCGTGCCCGGCTTCGTCGCTGGCCTCGATGTGCAGGTAGACGAAATCGTCGGTGCGGAGCGCGTCGAGGGCGGCGGCCACCTTGTTCTCGTAGTTCGTGTCATACAGGCCGGTAGCTCCTTCCACCGCCAGCTGCCGCAGTCCGGCATAGTGGCCGATGCCGTTAATCAGGTCCACCGCCGAAATTACGGCTCCCCGCTTTACCTGTGGAAACCGTTCGGACAGCTTCTCCATACGGGGACGGTAGCCGGGACTCCAGGGCCAGATGCTGTTGGCCGGGTCTTTGCCTGCGGCCTGCCGTTTCAGGTTGACGGGATGGGTGGCCAGCAGTGCTTGCGAGCGGACGATGAGGCTGTTGACGAGGTCGGCTGTCTGCCGGGGTGTCAGCTTGCCGTCTTCTCCGGCTGCCGTGTCCTCTGTGCCCGGTTCGGGCTTCACCAGCAAGGGGCGGTAGGGTTTCAGGGGCACGTCGTGGGGTGGGGTGCAGGCTATGCGTTTGTCGCCTCCCTTGATGACCAGCAGGTGGCGGTACTGCACGCCGGTGTAGAAGCGGACACGCTCGTCGCCCAGCTTCTCCTGCAAGAACGTTATCAGTTCATCGGCTTCCCCGGTGCTGATGTGTCCTGCCGAGTGGTTCTTCAGCAAGTCTCCCTCGATGCAGACCAGGTTGCAGCGCATGGCCATCTCGCCCGGCTTCAGGTCCACGCCGATGCTGGCCGCCTCCAGGGAACCCCGTCCTTCGTACACCTCCGGCAGGTTGTAGCCCAGCACCGACAGATTGGCCACTTCGCTGCCGGGGTGGAAGCCCGGCGCCACGGTAGCCAGCCTGCCCGTGCGCCCCATACGGGCCAGTTTGTCCATGTAGGGAGTCTTTGCCGCTTGCAGCAGGGTTTTCCCTTGCAGTTCCTTGACGGGCCAATCGGCCATGCCGTCGCCCAGGATGATGATGTGCTTCATAAGTGAACGATGTGTTGTTTGCGTGCTGAAAGATGGTTATACGTTGGCAATGCTCATGATGTCGGCAAACACCCCGGCGGCTGTCACGTCCGCCCCTGCCCCGTAGCCTTGTATCATCATGGGGTACTCCTTGTAGCGTTCGGTGGTGAGCAGGATGATGTTGTTGCTGCCTTCCAGCCCGTAGAACGGATGTCCGGCCTTCACCTCCTGCAGGCCCACGGACGCTTTGCCGTTTTCCAGTTTTGCCACGAAACGCCAGTGCTTGTGTTCGGCTTCCAGCACCTGGCGGCGTGCCTCGAAGTCGGCATCGAGGGTGGTTATCTTCTGCCAGAAGTCCTCCAGCGTGCCTTCGAAGAACTCGTCGGGCACGAACAGGTGTTTCTCCACGTCGCTCTGTTCCAGGCGGTAGCCCGCCTCGCGTGCCAGGATGACCAGTTTGCGGATGACATCCTTCCCGCTGAGGTCGATGCGGGGGTCGGGTTCGGAGTACCGCTCTTCCTGCGCCATCCGGATGGTGCGGCTGAAGGGGATGTCCGCACTGATTTTGTTGAAGATGTAGTTCAGCGTACCGCTCAGCACGGCTTCTATCTTGAGGATTTTGTCGCCGCTGTGTATGAGGTCGTTGATGGTGTTGATGATGGGAAGTCCGGCGCCCACGTTGGTCTCGAACAGGTATTTGACACCGCGCTGCCGGGCTATCTGTTTCAGTTCGCTGTAGTTCCTGTATTCCGAGGAGGCGGCTATCTTGTTGGCTGCCACCACGGAGACATTGTGCTGCAGCAAATCCTTGTAGAGCGATGCCACATTCTCGTTGGCAGTGCAGTCCACGAAGACGGAGTTGAAGATGTTCATGCCGATGATTCCGTTGCGCAGCACGCCGGGCGAGTTCTTCTCCCCGTCGTGCTTCAGCACCTCCCGGTAGTTGGACAGGTCGATTCCCTCGCGCGAAAACATAACCCTGCTGGCATCGGCTATGCCCACGACGTTCAGTTGCAGTCCGTTTTCCTGCATCAGTTTCTGGCGTTGGCTGTGGATTTGCTCAATCAGCCTGCCGCCCACCGTTCCGATGCCGCAGATGAAGAGGTTGAGCACCTGGTATTCCGACAGGAAGAAAGAGTCGTGGATGACGTTCAGCGACTTGCGCAGCGACTTGCTTTCCACCACGAAGGAGATGTTCGTCTCCGAGGCTCCCTGTGCGCAGGCTATCACGTTGATGCCGTTGCGCCCCAGCGTGCCGAACAGCTTG
Organism: uncultured Bacteroides sp.; assembly: GCA_964413805.1. Classification (GTDB taxonomy): domain Bacteria; phylum Bacteroidota; class Bacteroidia; order Bacteroidales; family Bacteroidaceae; genus Bacteroides. The sequence goes on from CAYPUJ010000114.1 coordinate 3,804, forward strand.
CCCGCGATGCCCGGCGTGTGCTTCATGTTCTCGCCCACGATGGCCACGGTGGCCAGGTTCTTTTCGGCCTGGATGGGGGAAATCTCGCCCATTTCTATCTCTTTGGCAAACTCCTCGCCCAGCACCTCACATGCCAGGTCGGCATCGGCGTTCCGCACACCGATGGAGGTGGAGTTTTCCGACGAGGCCTGCGACACCAGGAACACGCTGATGCCGTTCTTGGCCAGTGCCCTGAAGATGCGGTAGTTCACGCCGATGACACCCACCATGCCCAAGCCCTGCACCGTGATGAGGCTGGTGTCGTTGATGGACGAAATGCCCTTGATGGCCTTGCTCCGTGGGTCGGACACTTTCTGCTTGATGACGGTGCCTGCTCCCTGCGGGTTGAAGGTGTTCTTTATCAGGATGGGGATGTTCTTGTGACAGACCGGATAGATGGTGGGCGGATAGACCACCTTGGCGCCGAAGTTGCAAAGCTCGGTGGCTTCCACGTAGCTCAGTTCACTGATGGTGTAGGCCGTGGAGATGACGCGCGGGTCGGCGGTCATGAAGCCGTCCACGTCCGTCCAGATTTCCAGGCAGTCGGCATCCAGGGCGGCGGCCAGGATGGCGGCCGTGTAGTCCGACCCGCCCCGTCCCAGGTTGGTCACCTCGCCCGTGTTCTTGTCAGAGGCGATGAACCCCGGCACCAGCGCCAGGCGGGGACAGTCGGCAAAGGTCTTGCGCACCAGTATGCCGGTCAGGGTCGTGTCCAGTATGTGCTTGGAGTATTTCTTTTCGGTCTTGATGAACTCGCGCGAGTCAAACCATTGCGCGCCGGTGAGCCGGGCGGCAATGATGGACGAGAGCCGTTCGCCGTAGCTCACGATGGTGTCCGACGTCTTCTGTGACAGGTCCTTGATGAGGTAAATGCCCTGGAAGATGTCCTTCAGTTCGTTCAGCAGCTCGCCCACCTGGCTCTGCAGCTGCACCCGGGCTTCGCCGGCAGGAATGACTTCCTGGATGATTTCCACGTGGCGGCAGACAATCTCGCGGAAGTCATTTTCGTAGGCCGCGTTGCCTGCGGCGGCCATCTTCGACGTGTGAATCAGTTTGTCGGTGATGCCGCTCAGGGCCGATACGACCACGATGACCGGTTCGTTCACTGCTTCTATGATCTGCTTGACACTTAAAATGCTGCTGGGGGAACCTACGGATGTCCCGCCGAATTTGATTACTTTCATACCTTATATCTTTGCTTGGAAAGGGGGTGATACAATGTTTGTCGGAAACAGGCGGCGTGCCTGTAAGGACATTGGTTTTGAATACCGGAAAAACTGTTGAAAAAGCGTGTGACACGTAGAAACACAAAATACCATCCTTAACCCCTAAGGGTCATGGTTCGCATGGATGTGACGCGGTATCGACAGTACTTGTTGGCCATAACTAATGCTTGCTTTCGTACAGTAAGTGCCGCAAATGTAGCAATAAAACATGTTCCCGCCATCAGTTTCCGCCATCTTTTTGCAAGAAA
>CAYPUJ010000114.1:5416-7949 GCA_964413805.1 uncultured Bacteroides sp.
TTGTTGTATCTTTGCGCCGTTTTTTTCAGAAAGGAAAGAGTAATGGCTACATCCAAGGAAATGACGGCGGGCCGCCCCCTGCCGCTGATATTCAACTTCACCCTCCCGCTGCTGCTGGGCAACCTGTTGCAGCAGACCTATTCGCTGGTGGACGCTGCGATTGTGGGCAAGTTTTTGGGCATCGATGCCTTGGCTTCGGTAGGGGCAAGTACGTCGGTGGTGTTTTTGATTCTGGGCTTCTGCAACGGTTGCTGCGGAGGCTTCGGCATTCCCGTGGCGCAGAAGTTCGGTGCACGGGACTATGCCACGATGCGACGCTACGTGTCGGTCAGCCTGCAACTGGCGGCGGTGATGTCGGTGGCGATAGCCGTGGTGACGAGCCTGTGTTGCGACCGCATCCTGCGGATGATGAGCACGCCGGACAACATCTTCCGGAACGCCTACTATTACCTCCTTATCACCTTCATCGGGGTGCCCTGCACGTTTTTCTACAACCTGCTGGCCTGCATCATCCGGGCATTGGGCGACAGCAAGACCCCGTTCTGGTTCCTGCTGCTGTCCACGGTGCTCAACATCGTGCTCGATTTGTTCTGCATCCTGGTGCTTGGGTGGGGAGTGGCAGGGGCGGCCATCGCCACGCTGGTGTCGCAGGCAGTGTCGGCGGTGTTGTGTTATGTCTACATGATGCGCCGCTTCGATATATTGCAGACCACGCCTGCCGAACGCAGGTTCGACGGCGGACTGGCACGGACGCTGATGTACATCGGGGTGCCGATGGGACTGCAGTTCTCCATCACCGCCATCGGGAGCATCATGCTGCAGAGTGCCAACAACGCGCTTGGCACCGCCTGTGTGGCAGCCTTCACGGCAGCCATGCGCATCAAGATGTTCTTCATGTGCCCGTTTGAGAGCCTGGGCATGGCGATGGCCACCTACACCGGGCAAAACTACGGGGCAGGCCGTCCGGAGCGTATCTGGACGGGGGTCAAGGCAAGTGCGCTGATGATGATTGTCTACTGGGCCTTTACGTTTGTCGTGCTGATGTGGGGTGCCCGCACGTTCGCCCTGCTGTTTGTGTCGCCCGACGAGGTGGAGATTCTGGACGACACCGCATTGTTCCTGCACGTGTCGGTTTCTTTCTTCCCCGTGTTGGGGCTGCTCTGCATCCTGCGCTACACCATCCAGGGTGCCGGCTTCACCAATTTCGCCATGCTTTCCGGCGTGTCCGAGATGATTGCCCGCATCCTGGTCAGCCTGCTGGCGGTGCCGGCCTTCGGATACCTGGCCGTCTGCTTCGGCGACCCCACGGCGTGGGTGTTTGCGGTGGGATTTCTGGTGCCGGCCTTCATGTACGTATATAAAAAGGTGAGAACGATGCCCGGTGGCCGATGAAAGCGTTCGTCCTGTGACCATCCCCGATGCCATGCCGGAGCGCAAAATCATACACATAGACATGGATGCCTTCTACGCATCGGTGGAGCAACGCGACCATCCGGAACTGCGGGGCCGGCCCGTGGCGGTGGGGCACGGCGAGGAGCGGAGCGTGGTGGCCGCCGCAAGCTATGAGGCCCGACGCTTCGGGGTGCGTTCGGCCATGCCGTCGCAAAAGGCCCGGCGGCTGTGTCCGCAACTGGTGTTCGTGCCGGGCCGCATGGACGTGTACAAGGCCGTCTCCGCCGAGATACATGCCATCTTCCGCGAATATACCGACGTGGTGGAGCCCATCTCGCTGGACGAAGCCTTCCTGGATGTCACCGACAACAAGCCCGGCATCGGGCTGGCCGTGGACATCGCACGGGAAATCAAACGGAAGATACGCGAGCGGGTGCAACTGGTGGCCTCTGCAGGCGTGTCCTACAACAAGTTTCTGGCAAAAGTCGCTTCGGACTACCGCAAGCCCGACGGCCTGTGCACCATCCACCCGGCACAGGCTTTGGCGTTTATAGACCGGCTTCCCGTGGAAGACTTCTGGGGAGTGGGGCCGGTGACAGCCGGTAAGATGCACGCAATGGGCATCTACAACGGTCGGCAACTGCGTGCCTGTTCCCTCGGACTGCTGATCCGCACGTTTGGCAAAGCCGGCGCTGTCTACTACGACTTTGCCAGGGGCATCGACCTGCGGCCTGTGGAGGCGGAGCGTGTGCGGAAGTCCATCGGGTGCGAGCATACGCTGGAGAAGGACGTATCGGCACAGTCGTCCGTCATCATCGAGCTGTATCACGTGGCCGTGGAACTGGTGGAGCGGTTGCAGCAGAAGGGCTTCCGGGGAAACACGCTGACGCTGAAGGTCAGGTTCCACGACTTCGTGCAAGTCACCCGCAGCAGCACCCGGGCACAGGAACTGGTGACGCTCGACACCATCCTCCCCCTCGCCAAAGAACTGTTGGGGCAGGTGGACTATGCCCATCGCCCCATCCGCCTCATCGGACTGTCCGTCTCCAACCCCAAAGAAGACAAGCCCGCAGAAAAGAACGGGTGGAGGCAACTGGAACTGGAGTTCGACGGCTGGATGTAATCCGAAGCCCTAAACAGG
>CAYPUJ010000115.1:0-7552 GCA_964413805.1 uncultured Bacteroides sp.
ATACGTATGTGTCGATGCAGGAGATACGGCAGTGTCACAAAGACTGTTCCTTTGCGACGCTGATGTAAAGACTTTTCCAATGCCGCCTTATGGCACACAGGATGACACAGACGGGCACGGATTTACGCAGACAGAATATCTGTATGGAAAAATGTGAACTGTGTAAATTTGTGTCCATTTGCGTCATCTGTGTGCCATAAGCAGACACGGATTTGCGCAGACTGAATGGAGGCTGTGCTGTATGCGCACACGGTATAAAAATAAGGGCTGTACCGTAATGATATACGGCACAGCCCCTTACGTCTGAATTACAGCTTGTTGCTTTATTCGCTCACTTCAGCACCCCAGTTTTCACGGGCGAGACGCTTGTAGCTGTTGTAACGCCACTTTGCGTTCTCCTCGGCAGCCTTGAAGAGCTCGCCGGCTTCCTGCGGATATTGCTTCATGACGGATGCGTAGCGCACTTCGCCTTTCAGGAAGTCCTGGAATCCGCTCCAGTCGGGTTCTTTGCTGTCCAGCGTGAAAGGATTCTTGCCTTCGGCTTCCAGCAGGGGGTTGTAACGCCACAGGTGCCAGTAGCCGCACTTCACAGCCTTCTCTTCTTCGGCCTGGCTCTTGCCCATGCCTGCTTTCAGGCCGTGGTTGATACACGGAGCGTAGGCGATGATGAGCGACGGGCCGGGATAGGCTTCTGCTTCGCGGAGGGCTTTCAGTGTCTGTGCCTGGTCGGCTCCCATAGCGATTTGGGCCACATACACATAGCCGTAAGTGGTTGCCATCAGGCCAAGGTCTTTCTTGCGTACACGCTTGCCGGATGCTGCAAACTTCGCGATTGCACCCAGCGGGGTAGCTTTGGACGACTGTCCGCCGGTGTTGGAGTAGACTTCGGTGTCCAATACGAGGATGTTGACATCCTTTCCGCTGGCAATCACGTGGTCGAGACCGCCGTAACCGATGTCGTAAGAAGCACCGTCGCCGCCGATGATCCACTGGCTGCGCTTCACGATGTATTGTTTCAGTTCGTAGATGCCTGCGCAGATGGGGCACTTGTCTTTGGCCGCTTCGAGCATGGGCACGATGCGTTCGTAGATGTCTTTGGTCTTGTCGGCATCCAGGCAGTTATCCATCCATTCCTGGAAAATGGCCTTGTATTCTGCCGGAGTAGTCTCGCTTCCGATGCCTTCCTGCATCAGTTTGGCGATGCGTTCGCGCAGCTTCTCGTTGGCCAGTTCCATACCCAGACCAAATTCGCAGAAGTCTTCGAACAGGGAGTTTGCCCATGCAGGACCGTGTCCCTTTTCGTTCGTCGTGTACGGAGTGGAAGGTACGGAGCCGGAGTAGATGGAAGAGCATCCCGTGGCGTTGGCCACCATTTCGCGGTCACCGAAGAGTTGGGAAATCAGTTTCACATACGGTGTTTCGCCACAACCGGAACATGCGCCGGAGAACTCGAACAGCGGGGTTGCAAACTGGGAATTCTTCACGTTGGACTTGATGTCTACCAGGTGTTGTTTGCTCTTCACGTTGTCGGTGCAGTACGTCCAGTTGTCTGCTTCGGCCAGCTGGCTTTCCAGATGCTTCATGGCCAGTGCCTTGCCGCCCTTCTTCGGGTTGCCCGGACAAACATCGACGCAGTTGCCGCAACCCAGGCAGTCGAGTACGTCCACCTGCATACGGAATGTCATGCCGTCGAATACCTTGCCCACAGCCTTCAGCATCGTGAAGTTGGCACCCTTCTGTTCTTCGGCATCCAGCAGGAACGGACGGATGGCAGCGTGCGGGCAGACGTATGCACACTTGTTGCACTGGATACAGTTTTCTGCATTCCATTCGGGGACGAATGCTGCCACGCCGCGTTTCTCGTACCTGGCAGTGCCTTGTTCCCACGTACCGTCTTCGATGCCTTTGAAGGCCGATACCGGCAGCAGGTCACCGTCCTGGGCATTGATGGGGCGAACCACTTCGTTGATGAAAGCCGGGTCGTTGTTTTCCGCTTTGGCATCGTCGGGAAGCGTGCTCCATGCCGGGTCTACGGTCAGTTGCTTGTATTCGCCGCCACGGTCTACGGCTGCATAGTTCTTGTTTACCACATCCTCGCCCTTCTTGCCATACGATTTCACGATGAATTTCTTCATCTGTTCTACGGCCAGGTCTACGGGGATGACTTCCGTGATGCGGAAGAAGGCAGACTGGAGGATGGTGTTTGTGCGGTTGCCCAACCCGATTTCCTGTGCAATCTGTGTGGCGTTGATGTAATATACGCTGATGTTGTTCTGTGCGAAGTACTTCTTCACCTTGTTCGGCAGGTTCTTGGCCAGTTCTTCACCTTCCCAGATGGTGTTGAGCAGGAAAGTGCCGTTCTTGCGCAAGCCGCGTGTCACGTCGTACATGTGCAGATAGGCTTGTACGTGGCAGGCTACGAAGTTGGGAGTGTTCACCAGATAAGTGGAACGGATGGGGGTATCGCCGAAGCGCAGGTGCGAGCAGGTGAAACCGCCGGACTTCTTGGAGTCGTAGGAGAAGTAAGCCTGGCAATGCTTGTCGGTGTTGTCACCAATAATCTTGACAGAGTTCTTGTTGGCACCTACCGTACCGTCGGCACCCAGACCGTAGAACTTGGCTTCGAACATGCCTTCGCCACCCATTGCGATTTCCTCTTCCTGGGGCAGGGAGGTGAATGTCACGTCGTCTACGATTCCAATGGTGAACTGGTTTTTCGGCTCGTTCATCTTCAGGTTGTCGTACACGGCCAGGATTTGTGCCGGCGTGGTGTCCTTCGAACCCAAGCCATAGCGTCCGCCTACGATGACAGGGGCATCAGCCTGTCCGTAGAAGCACTCCTTCACGTCCATGTACAGCGGCTCGCCGTTGGCACCGGGCTCTTTGGTGCGGTCTAACACTGCGATGCGTTTGGCTGTTTTGGGCACAGCTGCCAGGAAATGCTTTGCAGAGAACGGACGGTAGAGGTGGACGGCTACCAGGCCGACCTTTTCGCCTTTGGCTGTCAGGTAGTCTATGACTTCGCGGATTGCTTCTGTCACAGAACCCATTGCGATGATGACACGGTCTGCATCGGGAGCACCGTAATAATCGAACAGGCCGTAGTTGCGTCCTGTGATTTCGCTGATTTTCTTCATGTAGTCTTCCACAATGGCAGGCACGGCATCATAGAAGCTGTTGCACGATTCGCGGTGCTGGAAGAAGTGGTCGGGATTTTCTGCCATGCCCCGTGCGACCGGGCTCATGGGGTTCATGGCACGGCTGCGGAATTCGGCCAGTGCCTCCTGGTCAACGAGCGGAGACAGGTCTTCGTTGTCCAGGCGTTCGATTTTCTGGATTTCGTGGGAAGTGCGGAATCCGTCGAAGAAGTTGATGAACGGTACACGGGCTGTCAGTGTGGCCAGGTGAGCTACGCCGGCCAGATCCATGACTTCCTGTACAGAACCTTCGGCCAGCATGGCAAAACCTGTCTGGCGGCAGGACATTACGTCCTGATGATCACCGAAGATACACAAGGCATGTGAAGCCAGTGTGCGTGCCGACACGTGGAATACGCAGGGAAGATTCTCGCCGGCAATTTTGTACATGTTGGGAATCATCAGCAGCAGACCTTGTGAAGCGGTGTACGTCGTTGTCAGTGCACCGGCTTGCAACGAGCCGTGTACTGCACCTGCGGCACCGGCTTCCGACTGCATTTCCTGTACCAACACCGTTTCGCCGAAAATGTTTTTGCGACCGGCGGCTGCCCATTCATCCACATGTTCTGCCATCGTGGACGACGGAGTGATGGGATAGATGGCTGCTACCTCGGAAAACATGTACGAGATGTGCGCCGCAGCTTCGTTACCATCACACGTAATGAATTTTTTCTGCTTAGTCATAACTGAATTGAATTTATTAAGTGAATAATACTGATCTCTGATTTTATTGTGCTCCTGCAACAGGTTCTCTAATATAAGAAACCGAACAGCCACAAGGGGATTTGGTTTTTCCGTCCGATTTCGGCTTTGTGCATCACATACGTCATTTTCGGGTTGTTTTTAATCTTCGTGCCTTCTGTACAGATTCTGAACGGCATTGTCCCGTCCACTACGAACGGGATATTTTTGTCTCCCTTGTTCACCTTGTGGTCTTTCCACATGGTGTTGACGAAAAACGTGTCCAGCACGTCCTGTTCTTCCACTTTCACCGGATAGATGGAGTACATCAGATTGGAATTGTGCATCATTATCTTCGCCGGTTTCTTGGGGAATTTTTCTCCTTTCGGATATACCATATTAATAAGGCGTGCATCTGCCAGATACTTGATATAGTTCATCACTGTAGCGCGTGATGTCTGGATGTCGTTGGCCAGTTGGCTTACGTTGGGGGCTTTCGGCCCGTCTACTGCCAGCAGATACAGCAGTTTTTTTATCTTTGAAAGATACTTCAGTTCAATCTGTTTGATGAGCAGGATGTCCACTTCGACCATCATGTTCATGGTCTTCAGCAGATTCTCCGAGAAGTTACGTTTCTCCAGGAAGAACGGGTAGAAACCGTGGTGCATATAGTCCTGGAAATAGTCCAGTGGATGTACCTTGGAAAGGATGCCTTTGGCTATCTGTTCATGGTTGTGCAAGAGGTATTCCAGCGAGTAGGCATGAAATTTCATCCCGGTCTGCAGGTTCAGGTATTCGCGGAAAGAAAAGCCCCGCAGGTTGTAGCTCTTTACGATGTCGCGCAGTTCGGAGTTTTCTTCTTTCAGCCGCATGACCGACGAGCCGGTGAACACGATTTTCAGATTGGGAAAGCGGTCGTAGCACATCCGCAATTCTTTGCTCCAGGACGGATGCTTGAACACCTGGTCTATCAGCAACACTTTTCCTCCCCGTTTGCTGAACTCGTTTGCAAAGTCTGCGATGCTGTGTCCGGAGAAATAGAAGTTGTTCATGTTGATGAAAAGGCACGAACGGTCTGTTCCAAACTTTTCTTTCGCATATTGCAGCAGGAAAGTCGTTTTACCCACACCTCGTGTCCCCTTGATGCCGATGAGACGGTCGTTCCAGTCAATCTCATCCATGAGGTCACGGCGTACAGGGGCATTGGTATGCTCTACGAGATAGGCGTGTGTGCGATAAAATGCTTCCATGTGTCGAATCCGATTTATCAAGGGGCAAATATACAGCTTTTTTGTAGATTTGCAAAGTGGAGATAGCAAGTTTATGAAAAATACGATTTTGTTGAATCTTGCCGAGAGAAAGATTCGGTTGGAGATGGATTGGGGGAGCTTCCGGAGATGATGGAAATTGTACAGGCAAACGGGGGATATTCATATATTTTGCCTATATTTGTTGCGTCTGATTAATTTCGAAGCAATACGAATGGGAAATATTCGGAGAAGCACATTCATCCTACTCCTTTTGATAGGCAGCCTGACACTGCATGGTGTTCCCTATACCTTTCGCAGCCTGTCCGTAGCCAATGGGCTTTCGGATTTGTTGGTAAACGTCATCTACAAGGACAAGGAAGGCTATGTCTGGTTGGGAACGGGAAATTCGCTCGATCGTTTCGACGGCATCCATGTCAAGCACTATGCGATAGGTGGCACCGACGAGAAACTGAAACGGGTGAATGCAGTACTGGAAGATGCCGGTAGCCGGCTTTGGATGGGAAACGGATTGGGATTGTGGAAACTGGACAAGGCAAACGACCGGCTGGAACCGGTGGCAGCGAATCGCATCCAATGTACCGTGTATGCGCTTTTCGCCTCGGGTGATACACTTTATGTAGGCACCGGGAAAGGACTTTTCGTCTGCTGCAAGGGAGAGGTGATAGAGCAGGTGCTGCCGGACAAGCATGCATTCTCCGCTTCCAACCACGTGATGGATATTTGTGCCGATGGCAACGGCAGCTTGTGGTTGGCCACGCAAAACGGACTTTACTCCATGCGTTTGTCCGACAGACAGGTGACGGCCTACCACAATGTGACAGACGATCAACACCATTGCACATTCAATCACATCGTTTGCATGGACGGTATGCTCTATCTGGGCACAATGGACAGGGGCATTCTTTCCTTCGACACCCGCACTTCCCGTTTCGCCCCGTTTGTGGATGTGGGCTGCAATGTCATCTCCTCGCTTTCCACCGACGGTGACCATTTGCTTTACGTGGGGACCGACGGCAACGGTGTACATTTCATCGACACGGCACGCAGGCAGGTCGTACGTTCGTTCCGCCACAGCGAGGCAGGCGGGGCAGGCGACCTGCGTTCCAACTCCGTCTATTCGTTGCTGGTCGATAAGGAAGGCATCATTTGGGTAGGCTTCTACCAGTACGGACTGGACTATACACTCTTCCAGAACAACCTCTTTTCCGTCTACTCGTTTCAGTCGCAGTTCAATACGAAGGACATGGCAGTGCGTGCCCTTTCCATCCGTGGGGACAAAAAGCTGATAGGCACCCGCGACGGACTTTTCTTCATCGATGAGCAGCAACAGCGTGTGAAGAGCTTCAAGTCGCCGCAGATGCGTTCCAACATGGTTTTCTGCATCCGCTTCTACCGGGGGCAATACTACATCGGCACCTATGGCGGAGGCATGTACGTGCTCGACCCCGTGAGCCTGCGGCTGGGCGATTTCTCCACCGACCTTTCGCAGCCTTTTTACAGGGGGCACGTCTTTTGCCTGGCAGAGAGCCCGGCGGGCACGCTCTGGATAGGGACTTCGCAGGGCGTGTATGTGTACGACGGCACCCGGCTGGTAGGACATTACACCAGCGCCAACTCCCAGATGCCGGCCGGCAACGTCTATGAAATCTATTTCGACTCCACAGGCAAGGGATGGATCTGCACAGAGAACGGCTTGTGCATTTGGGATCCCTCTTCCGCCGCCTTGCGGACGGACGTCTTCCCGAAAGGATTCATCGGAAGCGAAAAGATAAGGGTGGTCTACGAGGATTCCGGCCATACGCTTTACTTCTTCCCCGACAAGGGAAACCTGTTCATTTCCGACCTTGCGATGACACGCTTCCACCACTTGCAGCCGGGTACGCCGATCGACGGCAAAGACGGGTTGTGCCTCATCGAAGACAAGGAAAACCATTTGTGGGTGGGCACCAGCAACGGACTGTTCCGCTATGACAGGCAGGGGAACTTCGTGCCCTATAACTTCGTGGACGGCATTCCCAGTCCCGTGTTCACGCTTTGCCTGCCGGTGTGCGATGCCGATGGCGGGCTGTGGTTTGGCAACGCGAAGGGGCTGGTCTACCTGGCCGGCGGACGGTTGGAGCAACGGCACGAACATCCTTACCCCATTCAGGTGACCGATGTCCTGGTCAACGGCTCTTCCGCACCCGGCATATTTACGGATGTGCCGGGAAAGTCTGACCAAGTCCGGCTGGCCGCCTCGCAGCGCAACGTCACCTTTTGCATATCCGATTTCTCTTACACCTATCCGGGCTACCAGTCTTATGAATATTGCCTGGAGGGACGCGACAAGGCCTGGCAACCGCTGGCCGGGCGTTCGGAAGTGACGTACTACAACCTGTCCTCCGGCGCATACACCTTCAAGGT
>CAYPUJ010000116.1:0-7515 GCA_964413805.1 uncultured Bacteroides sp.
TCTTTACTCCGGCTGAAAGATTTTTCAAGAATATTTCGTAATGTTGCACTTGCTGTATGGGGCGTAGAACGAAGCGGTTTTTCAATGGTGACGGGTAAAATGGCGAAAGTTGTTTGTTTATAGGTAGTTACGGGTGCAGGTCTGAAAGGGGAAAATAATTCGAAGCGGTTTTTCTTTTTACGTGAACCTTACATGGCTTTTACAAAAACAGGGGATTTCCCCCTAAAATGAGGCTTCAATCTTTACATCGAGGTGCCGATACCGGTTAAATTGGGCTTCTGAGGCGGTTTTCGTGGCCTGTGTCCGTTCCATTGGGGATGCAGTGGACATTTTACCGATACGGATGGCTTGACGGCTTTGTGGCCGTTTTTTTGTGTCCTTACTTCATTTTGTATAATTGATTTTATTCCAAATAATGATTATTTGGAATATTTGCAGTTGAAAATCAGACGATATGGGAAAGGTTATCCATGTGCATTTACTGCATAACATTGACGGGTCGCGGCGAAAGGACTGGTATTTCAGTTCCATTTCGGCCATTTATACGGTTCTGACAGCGGAACAGGTGGGAGCGACAAAGAATTACCTGCTGCACGCCGGGCTGTCCGGGAATGGTACAGTATGCACGAAAAAGGCTATTATAAAGCAGTCTACGCTTATTTCAGGCGGTAGAAAGGCCGGTGATTAGAACGATAAAATAACGTCGTTAGAGAGGCTTTCGGACGTTATTCCTTTGAATGCTGAATGAGGGGGCGCGATGCCCCCTTTTTTGTGCCCGTTTTGATTAGGGGTTACCTTTGGGGTTACTGTTAGGGGTTACCCTTTTGTAAAGTTAGGGGTTACATTAGGGGTTACTTTTCCGCTTTTTTGAGTGTATGCCCGAAACAGGAAACTTAGACCGAAATGCAAGCAAGTGGCGTTTTTTCACGTTTTCGGAGAGGAAAAGCGACATTTTTTTTGCGGCTTCACCTTATTATATAAGGGCGGATATGCCTGACGGATAGTGATTTCCGTTGGTCTTCATGCCCGGATGACCCTGAAAGGGGTGTGCGTGCGGGTGTGATGCGTGTGCGCGTGCGGTGCGTGTGGTCTGTGTGCCGGGTGCGCGATTATTCGAGGCGGACAAGGCCGCGCACGAGGGCAACACCGTAGAACTGGCTTTTCGACAGTTCGAACGGCTCATAGTCGGTGTTGTCGGAAACGATGAGGACGTGTTCATCATCCGATCCGCGCCGTATGCGCTTGATGAGCGGTCCTTGCTTCGTGTCGAGCACGTAGGTCTTGTTCCATTGGAAGAACAAATCATTGAGAGGGACACGCTGGCAAGCCACGAGGTCGCCGGAGTAATAAGTGGGCTGCATGGAATCTCCCTTAACCTGGATAAGGAAATCGGCACCCTTGAATGCCGGGATGACATACCGCTCGCATTCGTACTCCATCACGGACGTTTCACCGGTGAACACACCTGCCATTGCACTCAACGGGATGAGGGGAATGCCCTCGCTGCTGTTTTCCGCGACAGAACGGGCAGGCTCAGCCTGTCTTTGACTATTTGCATCGTTATTTTTGAGCATATCACCTTTGCCTGTAATAAGCCATTCTATATTGATATCGGGCGCATAAGCAAGAAATCTCGCTATATTATCTTCACTAATACCATTGGCTTGCTGTAATATCCCTCTGGTAACACCCGAAATCTTATAAAATTCATAGGGAGTTACTTTCTTACTCGCTAAATAAAGCAAGATGTTTTGCTTTATAGGCGATTTTTCTTGTTGTTTTTCTTGCATAGACGAGAAATCTTGTTTATATTTGCAGCGTGTTTAAGAAGTAAACAGCGGCCAAATATACGAAATTGGCTTGAGATTAACGAATTTTAGAAATTAAAGAATATGAAAGCGATGAAGGATCCATCGAAGGTTTGGGCGGTGCTGCTGACGGCCACTGACGGCCGGGAGTGCCGCTGGGAGTTCAGGGGGTGCACACTGACGCACGTGAAAGACTTGGTGAGGGGTTATGTGGAGAGCTGCCCGTATGATTGCGACTGGACCATCCAGGGCGGCGGCATGGAGATACAGGGCCGGTCGAGACAGGACGATTACGGACGTGCCGGTATCCGGTACGCAAAAGGCAATGCGGTAAGAATATTGCCGGAGAACTGACGGCCCGGAAAGACGGGCAAGGGGCGGCAGGTTTGCGCGGCCGGAAAGTCGGTAAAGCGGAAGCGAAAGCATGAAAGCGTCGAAAGCGTCGAAAGCCGCCGGGGTCCGATTCCCCGCGCCCCACATGGTTGACAATAAAAAATCGAGAGTTATGACAAAGACATTGAAAGAAAGACAGGAGGCGCAGTTCAGGCAGAAGCTGCGGGCCTTGATTGGCAGTGTGACGCACACGCAGAACATTGCCGACCAGGCGATGGCATTGGCCAAGGACCTTATGACAGAAGCGGAACAGGAGGATTCGGACGCCCTGCGGGTGATTGAGAACGTGTCGTGCGTATGCGAGGAAGCGTTGCAGGCGCTGTGTGAGGAACTGCAAAAAGGCACCCGGCTTTACGAGAGACTCTGCAAAGGGGAACAGGAAGTTGACGAGATTGCAGAAAAGGCCATGCGCGATTTATGACACAAGGGTAACAACAATCCAAAATGATAATCAAATGAGAAAGCAGATTTTGACAGACAACGAAACCAAGACCTTCCTGATGAAGGCTTTCAAGTGTTCGCGCCAGGCCGTATGGCAGGCTTTGAACTTCAAGCGTGACAGCGAGCAGGCACGCCGGATCCGCCAGCTTGCCCTGAAACGCGGTGGCAAGCTGACGGACGGGTATGTGCCGGCATGCGAGACGGTGTTCAATGAATGTGCGAACACGATAGAGTGCACGTTCGGGCCGAGGGTGAAGATTGTGTATGACCGCGATACGGAAGAGACCCGGGTGTTTGTGGACGGACAGCTCAAGGACAGATACCAAGGACTGGATATACCTGAATTTATGCAACTGCAGTACGAAGTTGAGCAGATGGCAGCAGCCTTGTAAAGACGGGAACACGATGGAGTACTACGGAAAGATATTGTGCATATCTCACCATGACCTGACTTGTGGGCCGAATCCCGTCATGTCGGATTCCAACTACAAGAAGCTGTCGGCAAATGGCAAAATCAACGTGGTACGTCAGGGGAAAGGACTTGGCAACTATGCCTTGGTAGAGGTGGCTACCCTCCCCATGCGGTTTCAGGAAAAAATCAAGGAAAAATACGGAGACATGAAAGAGGACATTCTTAAGAACTGGTTCGGCAGCCACTTCCGCATCGACGCGAAGGCACGGGCGTTCTACACGAAGTTCCGTTTCGGGAACGGCGACGCGCTGCCGCCGGAGCACATCCGGGAGTACACGGTGAACGCATCGGTGATAGAAGCCGTGCTGGCCGTGATGGAGGACACCGTGCTGATGCGCAAGGCGATGAAGGGCGGCCCGGTGAACTGGGGCGAGATGGCCGGTGCCATCAGCTACTACCAGGAAGAGTTCGGTCACACGCTTCCGGTGAGCGCCAACCGCTTCAAGCGGAAAGTGAGCGAGTTCCGGACGAAAGGCTACGAAAGCCTGATCAGCGGAAAGTTCATGAACCAGAACCGCCGGAAGGTGACCTACGGCATCGAGCGGCTGTTGCTGGCAATAGACGGCCAGCCGGAACAGCCGTTCAACACCACGGTGTGGGAGCAGTACAACATGTTCGTGCAAGGCGAGCTGGAACTGTTCGACCCTGAGACGGGCGAACTGTTGAACCCTGCCGACTTCACGGACAAGGACGGCAACCCGATCGTGCTGAGCCCGTCGACGGTGGCGGCCATCCTGAACAACCCGAAGAACAAGGCCCTGCGCGCGAAGCTGCACATGAGCCAGTGGGACTTCAACAACGCCTACCGTCCGTACCACCTGCGCCGTGTGGGCGAATGGTCGCTGAGCAAGATTTCGCTGGACGACCGCGACCTGCCGCGCCCGATGAAGGACGGCAACCGTGCGAAAGCCTACTACGCCTGTGATGTGGTGAGCGGCGCGGTGGTGGGCTATGCCTACAACCGCCGGAAGACCGGCGAGCTGTTCCTGGACTGCATGCGGAACATGTTCCAGACCCTTGACCGGAACGGCATGTGCATCCCTGCCGAACTGGAGGTGGAGCACCACCTGGTGAGCGACTTCGCCGACGGGCTGATGCAGGCCGGTGTGGTGTTCCCGCTGATCCGCTGGTGCAACCCCGGGAACTCGCGCGAGAAACGCTCCGAACACGTCATCCGTGCGAAAAAGTACGGCGTGGAGAAACGCACCCAGGTGGGCATCGGGCGCTGGTACGCCCGGCTGGAGGCCAACCGCCCGAAAGTGGAGAAGGTGTACGATGAAAAGAACAACACCTACAGGGTGAAGACCTACACCTACGACGAGCTTGTGGCCGACGACATACGCGCCATCGGCGAGTACAACAGCCAGCCGCACCCGAACCAAAAGAAATACCCCGGCATGACACGCTGGGACGTGCTCTGTGCCCGCCAGAACCCGAACCTCGCATCATGGGACAAAGCCGTGCTTTACCGTTACATCGGCCTGCGCACCGAGACCACCATCCGCAACAACAGCTACCTCCAGGTGCAGTACCGGAACTTCGTCCTGCCCGACCCGGAGCTCATCGCCCGGCTGGAGCCGAGGAACTACAAGGTGGAAGCCTATTACCTGCCCGATGCGGGCGGCAACATCAACGAGGTGTACATCTACCAGCACGGACGTTATATCGCCACCTGCAAGCCCGTGACGCGCTACAACGAAAACACGGCCGAGCAGACCGCAGCCGACAAGGCCGCATATACCGAACAGGCAAAATACGTGGCGAGGTTCGACAAGATGATGAAGGACGGCAAGATAAGCCGGGTGGGCATCCTGGGCAAGGAGGAAACGAAAGAGATAACGGGCATAAAGGCCGAGGCGGTGGAGATGAAGCCACACACCGGTGAGGACGATTACTCCGCATACCTGGACGTGACACACTACGAAACCGATGCGGTAGCCAAACTTTAACGACAATCAAACGACATTAAAACAGCATTCAAAATGGAAATAACGAACGAAGTGAAACAACGGATTGCGGGGGCGATAGCCGCCGACCGAGAGAATTATCCCAGCGACAACCGCCACGCGACAGCATTGGGCATAGCGGCAAGCGTGTACAATGCCATCAAGAAAGGGAACTACGAGAGGCAGGTGAGTGACGCCAACTGGGTGGGCATAGCCCGGAGGCTGGGCGTGCAGTTGCGCACGGAAATGCCGTGGACGGCCGCCAAGACCCCGACCTACGTGTTCATCAGCAAGCAGCTGGAGGCGTGCCAGGACAGCGGCCTGAGCGCCATCCTGTGCGACATGCCGAACATCGGCAAGACCTTCACGGCGAGGGCCTACGTGAAGCAGCACAAGAACGCCGTGTACGTGGACTGTTCGCAGGTGAAGACCAAGCAGAAGCTGATCCGGCACATCGCCAGGGAGTTCGGCGTGGGCAGCAACGGCAGCTACTGGGACGTGTATGAAGACCTTGTGGCCTACCTGCGGACGATCGACACTCCGCTGGTGGTGCTGGACGAGGCGGGCGACCTGCAGTATGAAGCCTTCCTGGAACTGAAAGCCCTGTGGAACGCCACGGAAAGGTGCTGCGCCTGGTACATGATGGGCGCGGACGGGCTGAAGGAGAAGATCAACCGCGCCATCGAGGGCAAGAAGGTGGGCTACACCGAGATGCTGAGCCGCTACGGCGACACGTACAGCAGGGTGACCCCCGACGACGCCCAGGAGCGCGAGAAGTTCCTGCGTGCGCAGGCCGCCATCGTGGCCAGGGTGAACGCCCCGGAAGGCGCGGACGTGGCACAGATTGTGCGCAAGACGCGCGGGGCGCTGCGGCGGGTTTATACGGAGATAGAGAAACTCAAAATGGCCGCGTCATGAGAGCGGATCCGGACAAACAGGGAGCCGGGGCAGGTGCAGCCGTGCGTCTGAAGCGGGCATACAGCCCCAAGGAAGTGCTGAACATGAAGATCCCGCGCTACGAGTTCACCGGGCCGTGGCTTGCCTCCATCGGGCGGCCCGCCAGGAACGGGGTATGGATTGTCTGGGGTGCGAGCGGCAACGGCAAGAGTTCGTTCGTGATGCAGCTTGCCAAGTACCTCTGCTCGTTCGGCAAAGTGATATACGACAGCCTGGAGGAAAGCACCGGGCTTTCCCTTCAGCTGTCGCTGAAGCGGCACAGGATGGACGAAGTACGCAAACGTCTGGTCATTCTCGACCGCGAGCCGGTGGAGCAGCTGGAGGAACGCCTGAAACGCAGGGGCAGCCCCGGTGTGGTGATCATCGACAGCTTCCAGTACAGCGGGCTGAGCTACCCCGAGTACAAAGCCTTCAAGGAGCGCCACCCGAAAAAGCTGCTTATCTTCATCAGCCATGCCGAAGGGATGCACCCGGCAGGCAGGACGGCCCGGAAGGTGGAATATGACGCGGACGTGAAGATCATGGTGAGCTGCTTCAAGGCCTGGTGCAAGAGCCGCTTCATGGAACAGCCGGGCGAGCCCTACACGGTATGGGAGGAAGGAGCTTCCAAGGCATTGACAGACGAAAGGGGACCGGAATATGGAATGGGAGAATAAGCTGTACCAATTGCTTCTTCCCAGGGACGAGGCTGCCGAAGCGGTCAGGGACTGGGCGGAGCGCAACATCGGAAGCGACCTGCGGCTGCGCAAGGCAAAGACGCGGGGTCATGTAGTGATAGAAACGCGGGACGTGATGTTTGCCCGGAACATACAGGTGTGGCATCCGTCGTGCAAGGTAAACATAAAAGATTTGAAACAATGAAACAGAAAGACGAAACGAACCAAAACCCGGAGGAAATGAAAAAGAAAGTGTACATCAGCGGTGCCATTGCGCACCACGACCTGGACGAGCGCAAGGCCGCCTTCGGGCACGCCGAGCGGTTTTTGAGTCTGAAAGGCTTCGACCCGGTGAACCCGTTCAAGAACGGCCTGCCGGACGATGCGCACTGGCGTGAGCACATGCGGGCGGACATCGCCCTGCTGCTCGGATGTGATTACATCTACATGCTGAAAGACTGGGAGCTGAGCAAAGGGGCGAAGCTGGAGCTTGACGTGGCCAGTTCTTGCGGCATAAAGGTATTGTTTGAAAGCCAGTACAACCTATGAAGCAGGAAGTGACGAACTTTGCGCGCTTTTATGCCGCGTTCAACCGGCTGCCGTATGACGGCGACCGGGAAGGGTTCAAGAAGAGCATCGTGCTGCAGTACACCTGGAACCGGACGGACAGCCTGCGGGAGATGACCCGGAAGGAGTATGACGAATGCTGCACCGCCCTGGAGAAGATCACCGGGAGCGACAAGCGGCGGGAAGCCTGGCGGCTGGAGATGAAGCGGAAGCGGAGCGCGGTGCTCCACCAGATGCAGCTGCTCGGCGTGGACACGGCCGACTGGGGCGAGGTG
>CAYPUJ010000117.1:0-7506 GCA_964413805.1 uncultured Bacteroides sp.
ATCAGGACCGCTCTTTCCACGGACGGTTGCGCCTGTGGAAGGAAGGCTGGTGGAAGGAATGGACACCGCAAATCGTGCTGGGTGCCAACGACCCCGGAAGCCATTCCGACCACGGGGGCGGGAGCATTACGTTCGACAATGCGGGTGAAAATACGAATCATCTCACCCGTTTCTACCTGGCTGCCACCAGGCATTTCGTCTTTTCAAAGTGGGGAACACTAGGCGTACATGCTTCGGTCATCCAGTTTGACGGTGTAGACCTCGACAACGATCACGGTGTTACACTCGGAGTGAACTATCACTTCAACCGTCCGGACAGCGGCTTCTGGGCACAGGCACTGAACGGGCTGAACCTGATGGGCGAGTACTACGACGGGGCATGGAATGTGGGCGGCAACTATGCCGTGTGGAAAGACCGGATTAACGTAGTGGCTTCGCTGTATGACGGGAAATACTGGACGGTGGGACTTTATTTCAAGGTATGTCTGAAGTAAAAGAAATCTTCCTTTGACCTGCACCAATGAGAGGTTGCTCACCGTTTTTATGCTGATTTCATACCGGACTCATGTTTTTTACGTCAATATTCTGTAACTTTGTGGCACATAACTCCCCAAAAAGACAGAAAAACATGAGCAAAGAATTAGAACTGAAGTATGGCTGCAATCCCAACCAGAAACCGGCACGCATCTTCATGCAGACGGGCGAATTGCCCATCACTGTGCTGAACGGACGCCCGGGCTACATCAATTTTCTGGATGCCCTGAATGGGTGGCAACTGGTGAAAGAACTGAAAGAAGCCACCGAACTGCCGGCTGCCACATCGTTCAAACACGTGAGTCCGGCGGGTGCTGCCATCGGCCTGGAACTGGACGAGACGCTGAAACAGATTTACTTTGTAGACAACCTGCCACTCTCGCCCCTGGCCAATGCCTACGTGCGTGCGCGTGGTGCTGACCGCATGTCGTCTTACGGCGATTTCATCGCTCTGAGTGACGTGTGCGACGAGGCAACGGCCCGCTTCATACACCGTGAGGTATCGGACGGTGTCATCGCACCCGGCTACACCGACGAAGCACTGGAGATTCTGAAAAGCAAGCGCAAAGGCACCTACAACATTATCCGGATTGACCCTGCCTACCAACCGGCACCAGTGGAACACAAGGATGTGTTCGGCGTAACCTTCGAACAAGGACGGAACGAAATCAAACTGGACACACCCGACCTGTTTGCCAACATCCCGACGCAAAACAAACATTTCCCCGATGCTGCCAAACGCGACCTGATGATTGCCCTTATCACACTAAAGTACACACAGTCCAACTCGGTGTGCTACGTCAAGGACGGGCAAGCCATCGGCATCGGTGCAGGACAGCAAAGCCGCATCCACTGCACACGACTGGCTGGAAACAAGGCAGACATCTGGTACCTGCGGCAACACCCGAAGGTATTGAACCTGCCGTGGGTAGAGAAGATTCGCCGGGCTGACCGCGACAACACCATCGACGTGTACATCAGCGACGAACACGACGACATACTGGCCGAAGGCATCTGGCAGCAGTTCTTCACCGAGAAGCCCGATGTGCTCACCCGCGAAGAGAAACGTGCATGGCTCGACACGCTGCGGGGCGTTTCGTTGGGGTCGGATGCGTTTTTCCCTTTCGGCGACAACATCGAGCGTGCCCACAAGAGCGGTGTGGAATACATCGCACAGGCAGGAGGCTCCGTGCGTGACGACCATGTGATAGCCACGTGCGACAAGTATGGCATTGCCATGACGTTCACGGGCATCCGTCTGTTCCATCATTGATGCCGGTCGGGCATCGGCAACAAGAAAGTCCGCCCCTTGCGGTTTCTCCAAAACTGCAAGGGGCGGACTTTCTGTTATAGGGAACTTACTTGTTTATGCCACGCCGTCACTCCTCGCCCTTGAGGCTCTCGTCAATCACCTTGATTTTCTCCTTCACCAGTTCTATGTCGGCTTTCAGTTTATCCACTTTCCGGTTCAGTTCGGTCAGCAGGCTGTTTCCTTTCTTCGAAGAGGCGGTGAGGAAGCCAAGATTGTTCTCATAGGTCTGCAACTCGGCTTTCATGTTCTCGAAGGTACGCACCAGTTTCTCGCGTTCACGATAGGCCTGCGGGCTTCCCTCTGCCATGTTGCTTAGGGATGCGCGGAAGCTGTCCAGCTTTCTGCCGGATGCACTGACGTTGAAAGCATCGAACAGTTGATCCACACGGGTGCGGTACTGTTTATATATCTTGTCTTTCTCCTTGAAAGGCACGTGCCCGATACCGTTCCACTCCTTCATGAGCCCGCGCACTTGTTCCAGGCCGGCTTCTTCATCGTTTTCGTCAATGGCGTTGAGCTTCTCGATGATGGCTTTCTTCTTTGCCAGGTTTTCCTGTTCCAGGGTGCGTTGTGAAGAAGTGGCCTTGTTCTTTTGTTCAAAGAAGTAGTCGCACGCCCCGATGAAACGTTTCCACACCGCATCCGAGTATTTCTTTGCCACCGGCCCGATGGTCTTCCACTCTTTCTGCAGCTTGGCCAGTTCTTCGGCGGTCGCCTTCCAGTCGGTGCTGTCCTTCAGCGCCTCTGCCTTCTCGCACAAGGCACGTTTTTTCTCCAGGTTCTCGCTCATGGCTTCCTTGAGAGACTTGAAAAACTCGCTCTTCTGCTGGAAGAAGTTGTCGCAAGCCTTGCGGAAACGCTCGAAAATCTTCACGTTCATCTTCTGCGGTGCAAAGCCGATGGTCTTCCATTTGTTTTGCAGGGCTATGACCTCCTGCGTCTTACTGTCCCAGGCGGCGAAATTCTTCAGTGCGCTGCAGTCGATGGCTTCGATGATTTCGCAAATCACCGTCTTCTGGTCGAGGTTGTGCTGCTCTGTTTCCTTCAAGGCTTCAAAGTGCTGCTGGTGCCGGCGGTTGACAACAGTCGATGCTGCCTTGAAGCGTGCCCACACCTCATCGCGCAAGTCCTTGGCCACCGGCCCTGTGTCGCGGTACTCCTGGTGCAGCTTCTGCAACTGGTGGAAAGCCGACACCACATCGGGTTCTTCGCCCAGCCGTTCAGCCGCTTCACACAGGCGCGTCTTGATTTCCAGGTTCTTCTTGAAGTCGTACTCCCGGAATTCGTTGTTCAGCTTCAGCAGGTCGTAGAACTTCTCCACATACAGCTGATAGTTTTTCCAGAGTTCGTTCACCTTGGCCTGCGGCACCAGTTTCACTTCGTTCCACTGCTGTTGCAGCTTCTTGAACTCCGCATACGACCTGTTGGCATTTTCGGGCGATTCCACCAGTTCCTTCAGTTCCTCGATGATGGAGAGCTTGACTTGCAGGTTCATCTCTTTCTGTTTCTCCAGCTCGGCATTCGCTATGCTTCTCTTTTCTCTGATAACGGACATGACATGCTTGAACTCTTCTTCCACCTCGTCGACAGGTGGGACAAAATCTTCCGCAGAGCCGCCATTTTCGACAAATAGCTTCTTTGCAGCCTCCAGTTCGGCATTATGCAACTTATAGAAAGCCTGCTTCAATCCATCGACTTCCGTCCTGGTCGTGCTCTCTACGTCCGTGGCAATCTCCTTGAGCTTTGCCAGAATTTCTTCTTTGGTCAGTTTCTGAACAGTTTCTGCCGGCTGTTCCGCCACTGCTTCTGTTTCCGTAGCGGGAGTTTCTGTCTCCGCAGGTTCAGCAACTTCAACCGTTTTCTTTTCTTCTTCCAACTCCACCGGTTTTCCGGTGAGATCAGTGTCATGAGTGTCCGTCATTGTATCTACTTTGTTAGGAACGGGATATCCCGTTTGATTTACATTCAGTTACAAAAGTAAAAAAATAAAAGACTTGCCTCCTACTTTTCCACTCTTTTTTTTATATCCATTTACTTTTTTTATCCCAATAGCACGGTTATTCCCATATAAAGCATCATGCCGATGATGTCGTTGGTGATGGAAATGAAGGGGCCGGTGGCAATGGCCGGATCCACCTTCAGCTTTTCAAGCGTCATCGGAACCAACGTCCCGAAGATGGAAGCGAACATGACAACGGCAAACAGGCTGATGGACACGGAATAGGTGACCGTGGCCGTGGCACCGAAGCGGACAAAATTGTAGATGTAGACCAGCAAGGATATGATGGTGGCATTGATGCAGGCCACCACGGCTTCCTTGGCAATCTGCTTGAACGTATCCTTCGCGTTGAGCGAACTGTTGGCCAAGCCTTGCACTACGATGGCCGACGACTGCGTGCCGACGTTCCCGCCCGTGCCGCCAATGAGCGGAATGTACAAAGCCATCTCCGGATGTGCTGCAAAAGTGGAGTCGAAGTTCCCCAGAATCATCGAGTTGCCGATGCCGCCCAGCATACCGATGATGAGCCAGGGCAACCGTGCGGTTGTCTGTTTCACCACATTGTCGTCGGTCTCCACATCCTGCGACAGACCGGAAGCCAGCTGGTAGTCGCGTTCCGACTGTTCGCGCACCTCGTCCATGACATCGTCCACGGTTATCTGTCCCACCAGCCGCCCGATGCTGTCCACGACGGGGACAGCCACCAGGTCGTACTTTTCAATGGTCTGGACCACTTCGTCAATGGGCGTATCCACATGCACCGAGATGGGATCCTTCTTCATCACGTGCTTCACCTTGGAAACAGAGGGAGAGGTAATCATCTTCTTCAGCGGGAACACGCCTTGCAGGCGTTCGTCGTCGTCTATCACGTACACGTAGTAAATCTCGTCCAGTTGCTCCGCCTGTATCCGCATTTCCTTCAGGCACTCCGGCATACTCCAGTTCTCATTGACGGTCACCATTTCCGTTCCCATCAATCCACCGGCCGTGTCCTCGTCGTACTTCAGCAAGTCCACGATGTCGCCCGCCTGCTCGATGTCCTCAATGTGCGAAAGTACTTCCTCCTGCTTGTCCTCGTCCAGGTCGCGCATCAGTTCCACAGCGTCGTCGGTGTCCATATAGTCCACAAAACGCTTGGCGATGGTCTCCGACGGCAACACCTCCAGAAACTCTTTCCGCGCATCCTCGTCCATGCACGCCAGCACGTCGGCCGCCGTTTCGTTGTCAAGAAGGCGGTAGACAAAGCGTGCTTCTTCCATTTCCAGGTCATCGCACAGTTCGGCAATGTCCGCCGGATGGAGATCGGCCAACATCTGTCTGAGGTTTTCGCTATCCTTCTGCCCAATAAGGTTCTTCACCTTATCTATATACATTTCGCTTATTTCCATAATACACCTGTTTTATGCATTATTGCATTCCTTCCATCCGGCGGAGGGCTTCAACCGTGTCCCTCTCCTATCGCTTTTCACCCATCACCTCTTCCACCTGCCGGGTCAATCCGACAAACGCCTGCACCGAAAGCTGTTCCGGCCGCTTGTCGAACAACGCATCTTTTGTCAGCGGACAATCTGCACCCAACAGGGGTTTGATAGAGTTTCGCAGGGTTTTCCGCCGCTGGTTGAAAACAGTCTTTACAATCTGCCTGAAAAGCCGTTCGTCGCAGCCCAACCGCTCGGTTCCGTTCCGGGTCATCCGGATAACGGCACTTTTCACCTTCGGCGGAGGATTGAACACGTGTTCGTGCACCGTGAACAGGTACTCCACCTTGTACCACGCCTGTATCAGCACACTCAGTATGCCGTAGGTCTTGCTTCCGGGAGCGGCTGCGATGCGTTCCGCCACTTCTTTCTGCACCATGCCCGTACAGCAGGGGATTTGCTCCTTGTAGTCGAGCATCTTGAAGAAAATCTGGCTGGAAATGTTATAGGGATAGTTGCCCGTCAGGACGAAAGGCTGTCCGCCGAACAGTTTCCGCAAGTCCATCTTCAGAAAGTCCCCTTCGACAATACGCCCTTCCAGTCCGGAATAAGCCTCCCGCAAATAATCCACCGACTCACGATCCACTTCCACGACCTGCAACGGACGTTCCTTGGCCAACAGGAAGCGCGTCAGCACCCCCATGCCCGGCCCTACTTCCAGTATGGGAATCCCCGGACATGCATCCACCGTGTCGGCTATGTCCTTCGCCACATTCAAGTCTTTCAGGAAATGCTGACCCAGAAACTTTTTAGGCTTTACTAATCTCATGTATCAACAAAATGGTTACTTTTGCGCATCAAAGGTAGTTCTTTTTAGTGAAGAATGGAGAACGATGAATGAAGAAATTTGAATGCTGGCATGAATAAATTGCTGAAACGTACACTGAAAACCATCCTTCCCATTGTATTGGGTGCCTTTATCCTTTACTGGGTGTATAAAGACTTTAATTTCACACAAGCAAGCGAAGTGTTGCGGCACGGCATCCACTGGGGATGGATGTTGTTCTCCCTGCTGTTCGGTGTCATGAGCCACGTGTTCCGGGGCTGGCGGTGGAAACAGACCTTACAGCCGCTCAACGTCCGCCCCAAGACAAGCAACTGCGTCGATGCCATCTTCCTTTCTTACGCCGCCAATCTGGTGCTGCCCCGCATGGGAGAGGTGTCTCGCTGCGGGGTTCTGGCACGCTACGACCGGGTGTCCTTCGCCCAGTCGCTCGGCACAGTGGTGACCGAACGGCTGATTGACAGCTTTTGCATCGTGCTCATCACCGGCATCACGATTCTGGCACAGATGCCCGTGTTCCGGATCTTCTTCCTGGAGACGGGCACCAAGATTCCCTCGCTGCTGCACCTGCTCACCTCACCGTGGTTCTACGTTTCGCTGTTTTGCGCAGCGGGGGTGCTGGTACTGCTCTACTACCTGCTGCGTATGCTGTCTTTCTTTGAGAAAGTGAAAGGTGTGGCACTGAATGTATGGCAGGGTGTGGTCTCACTCCGCAAGGTGGAGAACATGCCGCTCTTCGTCCTGTACACCTTATTAATATGGGTATGTTATTTCCTTCACTTCTACCTTACGTTTTTCTGCTTTTCGTTCACTGCCCACCTGGGGTTTCTGTCGGGGCTGGTACTATTCGTGGGAGGTACCTTTGCAGTGATTGTCCCCACACCCAACGGAGCCGGGCCGTGGCACTTTGCCGTCATCACCATGATGATGCTGTACGGGGTGAACGCCACCGATGCGGGCATATTTGCCCTGATTGTACACGCCATACAGACACTGCTGGTCATCGTGCTGGGAGTGTGGGGATGGCTGCACCTGATGCTGGCCAACGGCCACACACCCTCCCATCCTACCACCGGAAAGAATCCGTAAACGGGATTCCGGAAGGAAGAAATCCTATACTGATAATCAGACACATACAAACCATTTCCTGGATACCTGTATCGAACGTGTTCCGTACCTGTACGGAACGCGAACGGTACAGGTGCGGAACACGAGCGGTACAGGTGCGGAACATGTTCGATACAGGTGTCCGGCAAACCCGATGCGGCAATCTGCCAACGGCCTGTCAGATTAATGCCCTACACGTTTCCATCTCATTTTTTTATATTATCTTTGTCGCGAAGAAAAAGCGGAAGCATCCGAGCATGGCTCGGCTGCCAGGCATACATCCAAAAAAATG
>CAYPUJ010000118.1:0-7494 GCA_964413805.1 uncultured Bacteroides sp.
ATTTATGCCGTTATCTCCACACAATTCCCTTCAGGATCGGCAATGGCACTTTCATAATAGCCATCGCCTGTTGTTCTCGGCTCACTCAATATCGTGTAACCGTCTGCCCTTAGCCGTCCGGTGAGTTCATCGACCATTTCCCTGCTTCCCACGCTTATGGCAAAATGAGCCAACCCCTTCAGGCAGTGGCTGCCTGAAGGGGTTTCCATGCCGGGAATATGCATCAGTTCTATGCGGGTCTTCCCCTCGCCGAAAGACAGGAAATACGAAGTGAAGTTCCTGGCAGGGTTTGTATATTTGTCCCCACACGCCAGGTTGAAGAACTTCATGTAAAAGTCACGGAGCAGTTCGATGTCGTCTGCCCAGATTGCGATGTGTTCTATCCTCATATACGATTCCCGGTTCCGGTTCCGCTACAGTTCAATGACCAGCGATTCGCGCGGTGCCATTTCCAGTTCCGTGTCGAAAGTCACGGTCTTGCCGCTCAGGATGTCTTTGCCCTGTGTGCAGTCTTGCAGGATTTCTTTGTAGAACTTCAGCGGCACGGTCGTCTTGCTGTCTGTGCCGTTCAGCATGACAAACACGGTCTTTCCTTCGTACTGCCGGGCATAGGCGTACACGCCATTCTGCACCATGAACTGCGTCATGCTGCCCTTGGCTATGATGTCGTTGGCAGCCCCCTTGCGCCAGTTCAGCAGGGTCTTATAGAAATTGTAGCATTCGTTTTGCTTGCCGGTCCGTCCGGCTGCGGAGAAGGCATCGGCCTTGTCGCCCGCCCATCCGCCGGGGAAGTCCTTGCGCACATAGCCGTCGCTTTTGGCCTTGACGCCGTTCATCAGAATCTCCGTGCCGTAGTAGAGTTGCGGAATGCGGCGGGTGGTGAGCAGGAGCGTGGTGGCCTGCTTCAACACGGCAAGGTTGTCGCCCTCTCCCAGGAAGCGGTCGGTGTCATGGTTCTCGATGAAGGCCAGCACCGATTCGGGATGCGGGTAGAGGAAGTCGTAGACAAAATTGTTGTAGATGCGATCCAGCCCTTTGAACCAGGTTTCCGTCTGCTCATCCTTGGCGATGTTGATTTTGTCGAAGAAGCTGAAGTCCATCACCGTCTTCAGGTTGCTGTTGCGGGGAGCGGAGAGTCCGGAGTCCTTTTGCCACCAGGCTGTATAGGCAGGTTCGGTCACCCAGGTCTCGCCCACGGTGTTGTAGTTCGGGTATTCCTCGTTCAGTTCTTTCATCCACCGGCTCATGGCATCGTAATCGGCATACGGATAGGTATCCATACGGATGCCGTCGATGTCCGCATACTCAATCCACCAGAAGCTGCTTTGCACCAGGTAGCGGTAGACGTGCGGGTTCTTCTGGTTGAGATCGGGCATGGAACTTACAAACCAGCCGTCGTTCATCTGGGCGAAATCATATTGCGAGGCATAGGGATCGACGTGCGGGGTCAGCTTGAAGGAAGTCTGCACGAAGTTGTTCTCGTAGTCCGGATTGTTGAACCAGTCCTTGCCGGGCATGTCCTTTATCCAGACGTGCTCCGAACCGCAGTGGTTGAAAATCATGTCCATCACCACTTTGATGCCGCGTTGGTGGCACTGCGCAATCAGTTGTCTGTATTCCTCGTTGGTGCCGAAGCGGGGATCGACCTTGTAGTAGTCGGTCGTGGCATAGCCGTGGTACGAGCCGCCGGTCATGTTGTTCTCCAGCACGGGAGTGAACCACAGAGCCGTCACACCCAGGTCGGTAAAGTAGTCCAGGTGCTGCCCGATGCCGGCCAGGTCTCCCCCGTGGCGTGCGTCGGGGTCGTTGCGGTCCACCTTGTATTCGGCCATGCCGGCTATCCGGTCGTTGTCCGGGTTGCCGTTGGCAAAGCGGTCGGGCATCAGCAGGTAGAGGGCATCGGCCGCATCAAAGCCTTTGTGTTCGCAGCCCTTCCTGGCACGTGCTTTCAGTTCATATTCCCTGACGAGCTTTTTCTTTCCCTGCGTGAAGGTCAGTGTCAGGGTGCCGGGTTTCACGTCTTTGTCCAGCCGCAGGTAGACCAGCAGGTAGTTGTTGCTTTCCAGCCGGACCGTGCTGCCTACCGAAACGCCCGGATAGTCCACAGACACTGCCGCACTGCCGATGTCCTCACCGTAGACCATCAGCTGAAGTTCGGGGTTCTGCATCCCGGTGAACCAGAACGGAGGGTCGATTTTGTTGATGTTCATAGCTGCATACGTGCTAAGGGAGAACAGGAATGCTCCCAAGGTGGATAACAGATTCTTTTTCATGATATGTGCTTTTTATGAGTTTTATGCCGCTAATATAGGACAAAGCGAGAAAAGTGCCTGCAAATGGCAGCCCGTTTTGCGGCACGGCCCGTGCAAACGTTTGCTATGGAAGAAGTCCGGGGGCAGTTGCCCGTTTACACCCCACAAACAAGGTGCGGATTACGCCGCTTCCACCGGTAAGATTGCATACATCGTCCGTGGAACCTGCATAATCCGCACCACACAAAGGAGCTTTTTCCCTTAAATCAGGAATCCCAGCAAGATACCGGCTGCCACAGCCGAACCGATGACACCCGCCACGTTGGGACCCATGGCGTGCATCAGCAGGTAGTTGGTGGGGTCGTATTCCAGACCCACAACCTGCGAGATGCGGGCCGAGTCGGGCACTGCCGACACACCTGCATTGCCGATGAGCGGGTTTATCTTGTTGCCTTCCTTCAAGAAAAGGTTGAAGAACTTCACGAAAAGCACGCCCGATGCCGTGGCTATGAAGAACGAAACGGCACCCAGACCGAATATCCAGAGCGAGTCGGTGGTCAGGAACTCCGAGGCTTGCGTCGATGCACCCACCGTCAGACCCAGCAGGATAGTGATGGTGTCAATCAGCGGGCCACTGGCCGTATTGGCCAGGCGGCGGGTCACACCGCTTTCCTTCAGCAGGTTGCCGAAGAACAGCATACCCAGCAAAGGCAGGCCGGACGGCACCAGGAAGCACGTCAGCAGCAGACCGACGATGGGGAAGATGACCTTCTCCGTGTGCGAAACCACGCGGGGCGGCTTCATGCGGATGAGACGTTCGTTCTTCGAGGTGAACAGCCGCATCACGGGCGGCTGGATAACCGGCACCAACGCCATGTACGAGTAGGCCGACACGGCAATGGCGCCCATCAGGTTCGGAGCCAGCTTGGAGGAGAGGAAGATGGCCGTGGGGCCGTCTGCACCGCCGATGATGCCGATGGCGGCAGCCTGCATCGGGTCGAACCCGACAGCCAGCGCAATCATGTAGGCACCGAAGATGCCGAACTGTGCAGCGGCACCGATGAGCATCAGCTTCGGGTTGGAAATCAGTGCCGAGAAGTCCGTCATGGCCCCGATGCCGAGGAAAATGAGCGGCGGATACCAGCCCGATGTCACACCCTGATACAACGTGTTGAGCACAGACCCCTCCTCATAGATGCCAACCTGCAGTCCGGCTTCCATGTTGAAAGGGATGTTGCCGACAAGGATGCCGAACCCGATGGGTATCAGCAGCATCGGCTCAAACTCTTTGGCAACGGCCAGGTAGATAAAGAACAAACCCACCAGGAGCATCACGATGTGCCCCGTCGAGGCATTGGCAAAGCCTGTGTATGTCCAGAAGTCGGCCAGGTTGCTTCCCAGGAAATCAATAAATTCGCCCATACTCATTCAATGATTACGAGATCCGCGCCTTCCAGCACTGAGTCTCCTTGTTTCACGTTGATGGCGGTAATCTTTCCGTCTTTATCGGCGTTGATGCTGTTTTCCATCTTCATGGCTTCCAGGATGACGATAGTCTGTCCTTTCTTCACCACGTCGCCCACGTTCACCTTGACTTCGAGTATCACGCCCGGCAGGGGAGACTTCACGCCCGACTTGCCCGAAGCCATGACAGGCCGCGTGACTTGCGAAGTGGTCGTGCCGGGGTTGGTCGAAGGCTGGTGCACCACCGGCCGGATGATGGTGGTTTTGGGTTTCGGCGCTTTCTCCATCTCTACTTTGTAGTGCGTGCCGTTCACTTCCACGTGGGCGATATTGTCTTCAATGGCTCCAATGGCCACTTTGTACAGATTGCCATTGATTTTGTAGTTATATTCTTTCATCGTTCAGATCTGTTATGGTAATTATGGTATATATAATATGGTAAGCCCTTCACTTCTTGTGAGGTGTTTCCCGCAGGGTGTAGATTTTCGAGTTCCAGGGCGAGTAGCTCCGCTTCACACGGGTGATGGTGAGCACCGTTTCCTCCACGTCGTGCACGTCGCTTTGCATTTCATGCAGAGCCATGGAGATGGCGGCATAGATTTCGCCCGGCGCATGACCCAGCATCTTCTCCTTGGCTTCTTCTATGTCAGTGACACCCTTGGCCTTCATGGCCCGGAGGGTGCGCAGCCTGACGGAGATCTTCCCGATGCCCTTGAATGCCAGGTAAAGCAGGATGAGCCCGGTAAAGACCACCAGCATGGCCGTGATGGCCATACCGATGCCCACGCCGTCGTATCGCACAAACTTCTCCATCTTGATGTTCTGGTCCAGCGTCTTGTTGTTGGTGCTGGGGGTGACATACTTTTCTGCCGACTCGTCTTTCACCTCCCAGGCGGGGGAGGCGTCGTCCACGCGGGCATACGACTGGTCGGGTGCCAGCAAGCGCGCCGGCACGACAATCTCGTCCAGCTTCTTCTTGCCGGAGTCGTACAGGCCAATCCAGTTGTCACGGCCGGGCTCCAGCGTGAAGTTGGTGTGAAACGTTCCCCGTTTGGGCTTGCCGTCCGCCCAGAACAAGGCGTGCTGGCGGGGCTTGATGTTGGTCAGCACGTCGCCCTTGGGGATAAAGTAGACAGCGGTGTCGCCCGGCTGGCTGCTGTGCATCAGGTAGCATCCCGCCAGGTTGCTGCTGCCGTATGACTTGTTGAATATTTCAATCCACGGGCTGTGTATGCCATAGTCGTCCTGGAAGTTGGTCCGGTTGTCCACCAGCACCTCGTTCAGCAAGAGCTTGCTTTCCTGCTCGGTTCCGCACGAAGCACACAGTACCAGCACGAGTGAAAGGAATATTCCTGTATGAATCTTTTTCATCGTAGTCCTTTCTTAGTTAAATTACAACGGAATATTGCCATGCTTCTTGGCGGGGTTTGTCAGCTTCTTGGTCTGCAACTGCTGCAGGGCACGGATGACGCGGAAGCGTGTGTTGCGCGGTTCAATCACGTCGTCGATGTACCCATACTTGGCCGCATTGTAAGGATTGGCAAACAGTTGGGTATATTCCGCTTCCTTCTCGGCCAGGAATTGTGCCGGGTTTTCGTGTTCCTTGGCTTCGCGTGCATAAAGCACCTCCACGGCACCGGCTCCGCCCATCACGGCAATCTCGGCGGTGGGCCAGGCATAATTCATGTCGCCCCGCAACTGCTTGCAGCTCATCACGATGTGCGAACCGCCGTAAGACTTGCGCAGCGTCACCGTCACCTTGGGCACCGTGGCTTCGCCGTAAGCATACAGCAGCTTGGCACCGTGCAGGATGACACCGTTGTACTCCTGCCCCGTGCCGGGAAGGAAGCCGGGCACGTCCACCAGCGAAACGATGGGAATGTTGAAGGCATCGCAGAAGCGGACGAAGCGTGCGCCCTTGCGCGATGCGTTGCTGTCCAGCACGCCTGCCAGGAACTTGGGCTGGTTGGCCACGATGCCCACCGACTGTCCGTTGAAGCGGGCAAAGCCGATGATGATGTTCTTGGCATAGTCTTTCTGTATTTCGAGGAACTCGCCGTTGTCGATGATGGCACCGATGACTTCATACATGTCATACGGCTTGTTGGGACTGTCGGGAATGATTTCGTTCAGCGAGTCCTCCAGGCGGTCGATGGGGTCGGTGCAGTCGATGTAGGGAGGCTCTTCGAGGTTGTTCTGCGGGATGTAGCCCAGCAGTTTGCGGATGAGTGCCAGCGCGTCTTCTTCGGTGGACGAAGTGAAGTGCGTCACGCCCGACTTGGTGGAGTGCACGCTCGCGCCGCCCAGGTTCTCCTGGGTCACATCCTCGCCCGTCACCGTCTTGACCACTTTCGGCCCGGTCAGGAACATGTAGGAAGTGCCTTCCATCATCAGGGTGAAGTCGGTCAGGGCAGGCGAATAGACCGCGCCGCCCGCACAGGGGCCGAAGATGCCCGAAATCTGCGGAATCACACCCGACGCAAGGATGTTGCGCTGGAATATCTCGGCATAGCCGGCCAAGGCGTTGATGCCTTCCTGGATGCGCGCGCCGCCCGAGTCGTTCAGCCCGATGACGGGTGCCCCCATCCTCATGGCCTTGTCCATGATGTGGCAGATCTTCAGCGACATGGTTTCGGACAGCGAACCGGCAGACACCGTGAAGTCCTGTGCAAAGACGTACACCAGCCGGCCGTCTATCGTGC
Organism: uncultured Bacteroides sp.; assembly: GCA_964413805.1. Lineage (GTDB taxonomy): Bacteria > Bacteroidota > Bacteroidia > Bacteroidales > Bacteroidaceae > Bacteroides. The sequence goes on from CAYPUJ010000118.1 coordinate 6,419, forward strand.
CGCATCCCGTCACCACGCCGTCGCCCGGGTAGTGTTTCTTCTCCATCCCGAAGTTGGTGCACCGGTGCTCGACGAACATGTCCATTTCCTCGAAGCTGCCTTCGTCCAGCAGCATGGCTATGCGTTCGCGGGCCGTGTACTTGCCCTTCTCGTGTTGCTTGGCTATCGCCTTTTCGCCACCGCCCAGACGTGCAGCCACGCGGCGGTCGATGAGTTCTTTTATTTTTCCAAGTTGGTTACTCATATTCCTTATATATTATTAGTGATGAATGTCTGTTACACGCCGCCCTCACGCAGGCTTTTCGCAGAGTTCCGTCAGTACGCCCTGGGTGGACTTGGGATGGAGGAAAGCTATGTTGAGCCCTTCGGCACCTTTGCGCGGTGCCTTGTCGATGAGACGGACACCGGCCGCCTCAGCCGAAGCCAGTGCACCGGCCACACCGTCCTCGACGGCAAAGGCCAGGTGATGGATGCCGCCCTTGCCGTTGTTCTTCTCGATGAACTTGGCGACGGGGCTTTCCGGGCCGGTGGGTTCCAGCAGTTCAATCTTCACTTCGCCCACTTTCAGGAAAGCGGTTCTCACCTGCTGGTCTTCCACGGTTTCGATGTTGTAGCACTTCAGACCCAATACGTTCTCATAATACGGCAGAGCCTCCTCGATGCTTTTCACGGCAATGCCCAAATGTTCAATGTGCGAAATCTTCATATTTCTTATGCTGTTAGGATTAAACATTGTCTTCGCAAAAGACATAATGTGCACAAAGTAAGGTAATTCTCGGCGAATGAAGAAATTTTTCGTCAATTAAATAGAGAAAACCCCGATTTTCAGCCGATTTCCGGCAGGCAAACTTCGGATGCATTCCTTACGTATATGCCGTTTGTTCCACACCTGTACCGAACAAAAGGGATGCCTGTACGGAACACGTTCGACACAGGTGTGGAACACGTTCCGTACAGGCATCCGACAAAGCGGTTGCCCGGACAGGCAGCCGGGGTGTGGAAAGTTTACTTCAGATGTACCACCAAGGTGGTGTCCTTGTCAAACAAGAAGCTGCATTTCTTGTAAGAAGGAGGCC
>CAYPUJ010000119.1:0-7424 GCA_964413805.1 uncultured Bacteroides sp.
ATGCGGGCAAGTATCGGCTGGACATCTTCACCGACGGCGTGCTGATAGGCTCTGCAAGCTTCACTTTGGACTAAACAAGCAAAACACCCACGCAACTACCTATCCACAAGGCAATTAAGGATTGCCTGCACGGAACAAACGGATTGCCTGTACGGAACAAACGGGATATTGCTTGCCCGTCACGACCTTTCCCGCAGGCCATGCCGACAGGACGGCAAGAACAGCACGGCGGTCGAAAGAACCCAAAGCAAACACCGTCCCCCAATAATTTATAATTTATGGAACGATGATGGAAGAAACCGGTTTGTTTTGGCTATCTTTGCAGGCCATCGACAGTCCGGTTGCCGGATTGCGGTCGTCTAAGTAATTATGTATAAACGTTATATATTCGCACAATCAAAAAAAGAAATTAGGAAATTATGGCAATGCATACTTGGTTTGAATGTAAAATCCGTTACGAAAAGACTTTGGAGAACGGCATGAACAAGAAAGTGACTGAACCCTACCTGGTGGATGCTCTCAGCTTCACAGAAGCCGAAACCCGCATCATCGAGGAAATGACCCCGTTCATCACCGGAGAATTTACCGTGGCCGACATCCGCCGCGCCAACTATAGCGAACTCTTCTCCAGCGACGAGGAGGCAGCCGACCGCTGGTTTAAGTGCAAACTGATTTTCATCACCCTGGACGAGAAAAGCGGAGCCGAAAAGAAGTCATCCACGCAGGTATTGGTGCAAGCCGCCGACTTGCGCGACGCCGTGAAGAAACTGGACGAAGGCATGAAGGGGACAATGGCCGACTATCAGATTGCTTCCGTGGCCGAAACGGCACTGATGGACGTATATCCCTACCACGCAAAGCCGGACGACAAACCGGAAGTGTAAAAGGCCGTCTGACCGGGAGCGGAAAAAGGGAAAATCCATGATTGCAGAACATCTGAAACAGATAAAAAGCGGACTGCCGGAAGGCGTGCGGCTGGTAGCCGTGTCCAAGTACCACCCCAACGAGGCAATTGCCGAAGCCTACCGGGCAGGGCAACGCATCTTTGGGGAAAGCAAGGTGCAGGAAATGACGGCCAAGCACGAAAGCCTTCCACAGGACATCGAATGGCACTTCATCGGCCACCTGCAGACCAACAAGGTGAAGTACATCGTCCCTTACGTGGCCCTGATTCACGGCGTAGACTCCTACAGGCTGCTGGCTGAAATCGACAGACAGGCCGCCAAGGCAGGACGCACGGTGAACTGCCTGCTGCAACTGCACATCGCGCAAGAGGAAACCAAATTCGGCTTCAGCCCCGACGAGTGCCGCGCCATGCTGGCCGAGGGCGGGTGGAAGGCACTGGCTCACACCAGGATATGCGGACTGATGGGCATGGCCTCGTACACGGAAGACAGGACGCAAATCGCGCAGGAGTTCGGCACGCTGGCCGCTTTCTTCCGCGAAGCCAAGGCCACGTGGTTTCCCGATGCGGCACACTTCAAGGAGCTTTCCATGGGAATGTCGCACGACTACCACGAAGCCATCGCCGCCGGAAGCACGCTGGTGCGGATAGGTACTGACATTTTCGGAGAAAGGGATTATACCAACGAACACTAAAAATATTCTTTGCCATGGCAACATCAGACACCACCTTTGCCGGGTTGAAACTGAAGAACCCGATCATTGTCAGCAGTTCAGGGCTGACAGACAGCGTGCCCAAGAACCGGATGCTCTGCGAAGCAGGAGCGGGAGCCATCGTGCTCAAGTCGCTGTTCGAGGAACAAATCATGCACGAGATTCATCACTTGAGCGACACATCCGGCTATCCCGAAAGCAACGAATACATCGCAGGCTACGTCCGTGCGCATCGGCTGGACGAATACCTGACGCTCATCAGGGAAAGCAAACAGGCATGCGACATCCCCGTCATTGCCAGCATCAACTGCTACCGGGATGCCGAATGGATTGACTTTGCGCGGCAGGTGGAAAAGGCCGGCGCAGATGCCCTGGAGGTGAACATCCTGGCCCTGCAGACCGACGTGCAGTACACGTATGGCAGCTTCGAGCAACGCCACATCGACATCCTCTCGCACATCAGAAAGACGGTCGGCCTGCCCGTCATCGTGAAGCTGGGCGACAACCTGACCAACCCGGTGGCACTCATCAATCAGCTGTATGCCAACGGGGCGGCTGCCGTGGTGCTCTTCAACCGTTTCTACCAGCCGGACATCGACATCGAGCACCTTGCACACGGCACAGGAAACCTGTTCACCACAGAAAGCGAACTGCCCAATGTCCTGCGGTGGGTCGGCATCGCTTCGGCAGCGGTGGGACGGCTGGACTATGCGGCATCGGGAGGCATCCATTCCGGTGAAGCCGTCATCAAGGCCATCCTGGCAGGGGCATCGGCCGTGGAGGTGTGCAGCGCGATTTACCGGCATTCGCCCGCCGTCATCGCCGGTTTCCTCCGGAAGCTGGAACAATGGATGGAACAGAAGGGCATGGAAAACATCGCCCAATTCAAGGGCAGGCTCCACGCACAAAACGTGCAAGGAGTAAATACTTTCGAACGCGCCCAGTTCCTGAAGCATTTCTCCTCGCACGCCTAGAATGCTGCGGCATACGCCGCCTACACCTTTTACATCAGGTTGCTGGCCAACTCGCTCAGCAGGCTCCGTTCACCTTTCACGAGGTTGATGTGGGCAAAGAGATGCTGGTCGCGCATACGGTCTATCATGTAGACCAGCCCGTTGGACTGACTGTCCAGATAGGGCTGGTCTATCTGTTGGATGTCACCCGTAAACACCATCTTCGTCCCTTCACCCGCACGGGTGATGATGGTCTTTATCTCGTGCGGAGTCAGGTTCTGCGCCTCGTCGATGATGCAGAACGTTTCGCTCAAACTGCGTCCCCGGATGAAAGCCAATGCCTCAATGACGAGTTGCCCGCTTTTCTGCATTTCCTCCAGCCGTTTCACCTCGGTGGAACCGGAAGCAAACTGCCGCTTGATGACATTCAGGTTGTCGAACAGCGGCTGCATGTAGGGTGCCACCTTTTCGGTCGCACCGCCCGGCAGGAAACCGATGTCTTTGTTGGACAGGGCTACAATGGGGCGTGCCAGGAGAATCTGTTTGTAGTCCGACAGCTTGCCCAAGGCAGCCGCCAACGCCAGCAACGTTTTTCCCGTACCGGCCTTTCCGGTCAATGCCACCAGTTTCACTTCGGGGTCGTTCAGCACTTCGAAGGCGAAACTCTGCTCGGCGTTGCGCGGCTCGATGCCGTAGTTCTTCGTCTTGCGCACACGGCATACGGTGCGGGTGAAGGGATTGTAACGGGCCAGGACGCTGTTTCTGTCACTCTTCAGCACAAAGCAATCGTTGGGATGGACGATGTCCTTGAAGTCGAACCCGCTGATGTCCAGCCCTTCCCTCGAAGAATAAATCCGGTCTATCAGAGCCGGGTCGATGCCTTCGAACACCTCGTTGGACTTCTCGAATATGTCGGCATTGACCACCTTGTCGGTGATGTAGTCTTCGCACAGCAGGCCGATGGAACGCGCCTTCATGCGCAGGTTCACGTCTTTCGTCACCAGAATGGACTTCATGCCGGGCTTCTCCCGCGACAGCCAGTCCACCACGGACAGAATGCGGTGGTCGGGAAGCCGTTCCGGGAAGGACTCGCGCACCAGGGGAGATTCTATCGTACCCGCCACCACAAACAGCCGTCCCAATCCTTTGCCCAGGGGGGCGCCGTGGGTGAAAAGGTTGTCATCGGTAATCAAATCGAGCTCACGCACGAACTCGCGTGCGTTGAAATTGATCTGCTCGTTGCCTTTCTTGAACTTGTCCAACTCTTCGAGCACCACAATGGGGAGATAAATGTCATTCTCCTGGAAGTTCTTCAAACAGTTGTAGTCGTGAAGGATCACGTTCGTGTCAATCACAAAATTCTTCTTTGCGCCCATACTTGTCAGATTTAAACTGTTAATATTCCACTGTCAACAAGCCATTCCCCGCGCCCTCAAAAAAAGAAACCTCCTTTTTGCATTGCGCAAGGTTTGCATTATCTTTGCCGACTTATAAAGATACCGGTTTTACGGAAGAGCAGCGACGTTTCCTCCGTTAAATATTACAAAACATGACTTATCAGGACACAATAACCTATCTGTACAACAGCACTCCGATGTTCCAGCGTGTAGGGGGTGCAGCCTACAAGGAAGGGCTGGAAAACACCCGCATCCTCGACGCGCACTTCGGGCATCCCCACCGGAACTACCGCACCATCCACGTGGCAGGCACCAACGGAAAAGGGTCTTGCTCGCACACCCTGGCCGCCATCCTGCAAGAGGCGGGCTACCGCACGGGACTGTACACCTCGCCCCACCTGACCGACTTCAGAGAACGCATCCGCGTCAACGGGCAACCGGTCTCCCAAGCCTACGTGACGGACTTCGTGGAGCACGAACGTGCCTTCTTTGAGCCGCTCCATCCTTCTTTCTTCGAACTGACCACCGCCATGGCGTTCCGCTACTTTGCCGACGAACGGGTGGACGTGGCCGTCGTCGAAGTGGGACTGGGAGGACGGCTGGACTGCACCAACATCATCACGCCCGATCTGTCCGTCATCACCAACATCAGTTTCGACCATGTGCAGTTCCTGGGGCACACGCTGGCCGAGATAGCCGGAGAGAAAGCCGGCATCATCAAGCGGGGTGTCCCGGTGGTCATCGGCGAGGCCACACCCGAAACACGCCCCGTCTTCCTGGCAAAGGCCCGCGAGATGGAAGCCCCCCTCTACTTTGCCGAAGAAAACGGGCGCGACGACTACCCGGACCTTGAATTTGAACTCAAAGGTGATTACCAGCAGAAGAACCTCCGCACGCTTCTCACGGCCATTCCCCTGCTGCAAGAAGCCGGATACCGGCTGGACGAACAGAGTGTGCGCAGCGGATTTGCCCGCGTCTGCGAACTGACCGGACTGATGGGACGCTGGCAGAAACTCCGGGACCGCCCCACCCTGATATGCGACACCGGGCACAACGTGGGGGGCATTGCCTACGTGGCCGCGCAACTGAAGCGACAGACGTACCGCAGGCTGCACATGGTCATCGGCATGGTGAACGACAAGGACATCCAAGGGGTGCTGGCCCTGCTCCCCCAGGATGCCACCTACTACTTCACCCAGGCCTCCGTGAAGCGTGCACTGCCCGCCCCGGCACTCGCCGGGCTGGCAAGCAAGGCCGGACTGCACGGCGACTGTTATCCCGATGTTCCGACAGCCGTGAGAACGGCACAAGAAAAAAGCCTCCCCGAAGACCTGATCTTCGTGGGAGGCAGCAACTTCATTGTAGCCGACCTGTTAGCGAGCCGCGATGCACTCAATCTCCACTAACGCATCCTTGGGCAACGACTTCACGGCAAAAGCGGAACGTGCCGGGAAGCCGCCATCGAAATACGTGGCATACACCGCATTCATGGCTGCGAAAAGCGACATGTCAGAAAGGTAAACGGTCGTCTTGACCACATCGGCCATGCCCAATCCCGCCTCTTCGAGGATGTGTTTCACGTTTTCCAACGATTGGCGGGACTGTGCTTCGATTCCTTCGGCCATTGCTCCCGTCGCCGGGTCGATGGGCAACTGTCCCGACACGAACACCATCCCGTTTGCCTCGATGGCCTGGCTGTAAGGCCCGATTGCTCCCGGTGCCTTCGATGAACAAATTACTTTTTTCACGTCTTACTTCTTTTTTAAAGTTCGTTATTGTTACTGAGATACCGCACAAAGATAAGGCATTTGCCACATCTCCACAAAACACGGTGAAAAAAAATCCGAAGCCATGCAGTAATCATTCTGCCGGTGCATTTATTTAATGTGGTCGGGCACCTGCAAGAAGTGTTCTTGCAAAGCACGGAAGCCTTCCCGTCCATCTGCTCAGCACAGCACACGGGATTTCTTAAGACAGACATTCGGATTTAACTTTAATGTTTTTGCAGGGAAACTTTCCCTTTTCAACGATAAAGGTTCCGCTTGCGAAAACGGAACCTTTGCTTTTTTTACACGGTATACAAATCAAAGCCGGAAACTTTCCACGGATCAGTAGAAAAACAGTGGAGATAAATTAAGATAAGAGAGTTTGCCGGACACAAGTGCGGAGCACGTTCCACACAGGCACGGAGCACGCTCCACACAGGTACGGAACAAAAGGAATACACCATACTGACAATCAACCAATTGCCTCGGTAGCTACCGAGGTCAAATGAGCCCGTTTCCACAACCTGTTCGGGACATGGGCATCAGCCTGTCCGTCATCAGCAGGAGGTCGGGGCACGCGAGCCTGAAGACCACCCAAGTTTACCTATCTTCCATCGACACGGAGGGAGTGGTGAAAGCCAACCGGAAAATGATCGGAAAGATCCTGCGCGGATGAAATGCGGAAGAAATGTTCGACGAATTCCGTCGTTGTATAATATGAAACGGCAAAATTCCGCAAAGGGAAGAAAAAAAGATTTAATACAGAACCGTCTGTCCAGGGCAAACGCATTTAATTTTTGCAGAATGTCTTTTCTCAATTATATTTGCATAAATTATGTATCGGACAGTATGCTTCCTCGCATGTGAAGGGAAACTTTAGAAATGCTTTATCCCGAGCTCCAATCATCCAAAACAAAATATAAAAATAGACAACATAAATTATGGAATACGAAAAGATAACAATGGTGGGAGATACTGCAAATCTCCGTTATCTCCTCAAAAAGGATGGAATCCGACCATTAGTCATTATCGGTGTGAACCCAAGCAAAGCGACGGACAAACAATCAGACAGGACTATGACAAAGGTTATGCACTTTGCAGAACATAATGACTTTGACGGGTTTATAATGCTTAACATTTATCCCCAACGTAGCACTGATCCCAAAAAACTAGACAAGTTCTTGAATCCTGTCTTTCATAATGAGAACCTTAATCAAATAAAACAAGCTATTCAGACTCTCAATCAACCAACAGTCTTATGCGCTTTCGGTGACACCATCTCTGTTCGCCCTTATTTGAAAGACTGCCTACGAGATATCATTAATGTACTGAGTCAAGTACACCCCATCTGGAAACAGATTGGCAAACCTACAGCACAAGGAAATCCCCGACACCCGTCTCGTGCGGCATACGGATTATTCTCAGATTTTGATATAATTGCTTATATCAAGTGATTTCTTGATTGCTATCTAGCCTTTCCATCGCCTCTGATTGTCTCAAACAGCGCAGATTGTTGTGCAAATTTCATTGGTTTTAGCTTATTGTTCTTTCTTGTTTTATCGCCTTTTATGGATGAATAAAGCCCGAAAAACATTGTTCGAAGTTCCACCAAAGGATGCCAAAGCTGTTTCTACTGTTACCTTTAAAAAGCGTAAAATATCCCTTTCTTCCTCCCCGTAATCTCAAAGATA
>CAYPUJ010000120.1:0-7284 GCA_964413805.1 uncultured Bacteroides sp.
AGTGTCGGATAAATGCGCTATATTTACCGTCGAATCATTTTAATCTATATTATTATGTATAAGTACAAATTGATCAAGAAGTCCAATCCCCAGGACAGAGAAGCGTCCCCCAAGTGGTATGCCACTCCTATTGGCGAGAAGGCGCAGACAGTGAAAGCCATGACCCGTGCGGCCACGGAGAACACCACCACGGCACCGGTGGAGATGGAGAGTGCTTTCGAGTTGTTCAGCAATTATGCCAAGCAACAATTGCAACAGGGGCACATCGTGCGTGTGGGCGACATCGGCACGTTGCGCATCTCTTTCAAGAGCGATGGCGTGGAGAACGTCGGGGACTTCAATGCCTCGACGATGATCAGGAACCCGCGCATCCTCTTCACCCCGAGCAAGGAGTTCCGCGAGAGCGTGCTGAACGGACTGCAATTCCAGAACGGCGGTGTGCTGGACGATGGCGTGAGCTATGCCAGCGTGGCGGACTACAGGGCGGCCAAGGGCGATACCGGCAGCGGTGAAACGGGCGGCAGCTCCGGGGGCGGTTCGGGCAGCGATGACATGGGCTGACGCCTGAAGGTAGAGGGAAAAAGACGGCCCTTGCGGCCCGTCGGTGTTTTGCCTGGGAAGGGGCTGTGTCAGGATGAAGACACGGCCCCTTCCGTTGTGTAATGACGACGCTGCCGAGGCTCCGTGCTTCCGGTGTTTCTCCGTACCGCCCGTGCTGTTGCCGTCCGTGGCTGCCGGCTGTTGCATGGCTTGGGGTGACTTTTGTCTGTCGCAGCCGGTAAGAATCGCGGATTTTTGTGTAAGTTTGCGCGCAAAATATGTGAAGACAAAGGAGGTGAAACATGAATCTGGTGATAGACATCGGCAATACGGTGGCCAAGCTGGCAGCCTTTGACGGCAGTTCGTTGATAGAAGTGGCATACGATTCCAACCGGACGTTGGAGCATTTGTCTGAATTTTCCCGCAAGTACACGTTCACAAAGGGCATCGTGGCTACCGTGATTGACTTGAATGAGCAGGCGGAGGCGGAATTATCTGCGTTGCCTGTGCCTTTGCTCCGTCTTGACGAGCACACTCCTTTGCCGGTGAAAAACCTTTATGAAACCCCCCATACGCTGGGTTACGACAGAATGGCAGCCGTGGTGGGAGCCAACGGGCAATGTCCCGGCCGGGACATCCTGGTGGTGGATGCCGGCACCTGCATCACCTACGAGTTTATTGATGCATCCGGTTGCTACAGGGGCGGGAATATCTCGCCGGGGTTGCAGATGCGTTTCAAGGCCCTGCACCGGTTTACGGGGCGACTGCCGCTGGTGTCTCCCGAAGGAAGGTGCCTGCCGTTGGGGAAAGATACCGATACAGCCATCCGGGCAGGAGTGCTGTGTGGGATGAAATATGAAATTTCAGGCTATATCACCGAACTGAAACATAAATATCCTGAACTTTTGGTTTTTTTAACCGGAGGGGACGAGTTTTCTTTTGATACAAGCATAAAAAATATCATCTTTGCAGACAAATTTTTAGTATTGAAAGGACTAAACCGAATCTTAATTTATAATAATGACAGGAACTAAACAGACACTCTTCGTGCTAATACTCACGATGTTATCCGGAGCCATAGTCGCTCAGAACAATACAAATTCTCCTTATACACGGTATGGATATGGACAGTTGGCCGATCCCGGGTCGGCCAACAGCAAGGCAATGGGAGGCATAGCCTATGGATTGCGTGACGGGAGTCACATTAATTTTGCCAATCCGGCTTCCTACACGGCGGTAGATTCTCTGACATTCATCTTCGACGGTGGCTTTGGCTTGCAGAATACGAATTTCAGTAACGGGACATTGAAACAGAATGCGCGGAACTCGAGTTTCGACTACATCACAATGCAGTTTCGCGCCAGCAAATGGGCTGCCATCAGCCTGGGACTGCTGCCTTATTCCAATGTGGGCTACAGCATGACGACTTCCACGCGCTATTATTCTAGTGATGCTACTGAGGCAGTGACTTATTCGGGAGACGGTGGTTTGCACCAGCTCTATCTGGGTGCCGGCTTCAAGCTGTGGAAGAACCTGTCTGTAGGTGCCAACTTTTCTTATTTGTGGGGAGATGTTACGCATTCGACCAGTCAGAGCTTTTCTGACTCTTACGCATTCAGTTACGCAAGGGATTACAGCGTGTCGATGAAAAGTTATAAACTCGACTTTGGCTTGCAGTACACGCAGGACTTTGGCAAAAAGCACAAAGCCACATTGGGTGCCGTGTTTTCGCCGGGGCACGACGTGAGTAATGATGCCTATTATGCGACGATGTTGGGTAACAGCACTTACGGGTACACCCAGACGTCACGCGATACGACAGTGACCGCAGGCATTCCTACTACGTTTGGCGTAGGTGCTACGTATGTGTATGACAACCGTCTTACCATCGGTATGGATTTCATGTTGCAGAAGTGGAGCGAGGTATCGTTCATGAATAACGATGACGCTTTCTGTGACCGGACAAAGATTGCCGTGGGGGCTGAATATCTGCCCAATCCGTTCGGACGTACCTACTTCGGACTCATCAAATACCGGTTGGGTGCCTACATAGCCAAACCTTATTACAAATTGGACGGTGAACGTGCAGCGAACGAGTTTGGTGTCACGGCGGGATTGGGCTTCCCCGTGCCGCGTGCCCGTTCGGTGGTGAGCGTGTCTGCGCAATATGTCCGGGTTTCCGGCCGGAAGAACAATTTCCTGGATGAAAACACATTCCGTATTTGCATTGGCATCACTTTCAATGAACGCTGGTTCTTGAAGTCGAAAGTCGATTAGCGACAGAGGAAAAACATGAAAAGGCTGGTGGTCGCATGGTTGTTGGCAACGGGAAGTCTGTTGGCTTTGGCGCAGACCGGTCGTGAGGTTACGGGTGCCGTTGCGTATGAGGCAGTGGAACGGGAGGACTGGGATACTGCCTACGACCTTTGCATGACCATGCTGGAGAACAACCGGTTGCAAGCGTACACTACTTTCCTGAAGGATGCCCGGAAGCAACTGACCGGCCTGATGGAGGAGAAGCAGGAACGCAGGTCGGTAGAGTATAAGCGATGTTTCAACGCATTGATGCAGGTATATGACTTGGAACTGCGTATATTGCCCCAATTGAGTGAGATACATTCCGAAGAACTTCCCACGGAGGCGGACGTCTGGGGACTGAAAGCGGTTGACTATGTACGTTATGCCCCCAAGATGAAGCCGGAACTGGCCTATGTCTGGTTGAGGAAGGCTGTGGGGGGAGTGAGCGGGCAAGCCTTGCCGCTTGTCTTACAGTATTTCGTGGAAACCTCTTTGGATAAGGCTGTGGCAGACGAACGTTGGGTCGTGCCGTTCTTATACGATTACGAGAAGGCCGTTTGCTGCGCGGACACTTTCCTGCTTGCCGGGAAGGACGACGGGGCCAGGCAGCAAATGCAAACCGTGCGGAGCAGATTGGACACGATGCTGATAGACAGCAAACTGGTCAATAGCGATGTCTTGCGGCAAGTGTACGGACTGCAAGTGAAGAAGTCCGGAAAGGACAGCCTGATGTTGCAACGGGTGATGAATATCTGTGAACGCTTGCAATGCGATGACAGTGAATTTTATGCTGAGGTGGTAGATTCTCTTTACCAGCTCAGGCAGAATCCGGATTTGGCCCTTGCATTGGCTTGTGCCTATTGCAGATGTGGGGAATATGAGCGGGCTGTGGAATATTTTGACCGGGCACTGGAGTCGGCAGACGGGGTGGATTGGAAGTTTGAGATAGCCTATGCCGCCGCAGTTGCTTTGCTGGATGCCGAAAGATTCCAGCAGGCCCGGAATTATTGTCAGCAAGCCTTGCTTTTCAAAGAGAACGACGGAAAAGGATATATGCTGTTGGCTCAAATTTATGCTTCCAACACCAAATGGAGCAAAAACTCCGAACTGAACAAGTGTACTTATTTCCTTGTGATAGATAATTTAGTGAAAGCCAAAACGGTAAATCCCGATATTGTCGAGGAGGTGGACGAGGCTATTTCCATTTATGCGGCCTATACACCGAAAGTAAAAGACCTGTATATGTTGGGTTATAAGACCGGGGATCGGATTACCATTGGCGGTTGGATTGGTGAAACGACAACGATTCGATGATATGGAAGGGGAACGGAAACTGATGCGTGTGTTGAGAGGGAGTGCAGGTGTTTTGTGGATGACGGGCACACTGGTTTCGCTCTTTCTGCACACTTCGTGCGCAAGGCAGGAGAAAGAGATAGGAGAGGCCATCACCGAGCGGGACTCAATGGCCGTACTGGATACGCGCGGGGTCATGAGCCTGATTTCCGATTCGGGCGTTACGCGCTACCGCCTCAATACGGAAGAGTGGCTGGTGTACGACCGGCGGATGCCTTCTTATTGGGCTTTCGAGAAAGGTGTGTATGTAGAGAAGTTCGATTCTCTTTTTGAAGTGGAAGCCAGCATAGAAGCCGACACGGCCTATTATTACGACAAACAGAAACTATGGAAGCTGATAGGGAATGTCCACGTGCAGAATCTGAAAGGAGAGCAGTTTGATACAGAGTTGCTCTATTGGGATCAGAATAAGAAGAAGGTGTATTCGGACAAGCGGGTACGCATAGAACAGCCGGACCAGATTATTTATGCATGGGGGTTTGAGTCGAACGAGGAAATGACGAAATACCGCTTTTTCAAGACGGATGGCATTTTCTATATCGATGAATCAGAAACGGTTCAGGCCGATACTTTGCAAACAGACAGCACCGGGGTGCAGTAGAAAACATAGTATTGGGCCAATCCGGTTGGAAAGTGCGATAATAAATTTATTAAAATATAATTTTTCAGTGAATAAGTATAGACGTAAGAGCATTTTTTGTACCTTCGCACGTCAGAAATGATAGGTAGAATAAAAATCATGTAAATAAATAAAATTAGATTAACAGAAAATGGCAACATTACAAAAGATTCGGTCGAAGGGACCTTTGTTGGTGATTGCGGTGGGTGTAGCATTGTTTGCTTTCATTGCGGGCGATATGTGGAGGGTGTTACAGCCGCACCAATCGCAGGATGTAGGTGAAGTAAACGGAGAGACAATTACGGCTCAAGAATTTCAGGCAATGGTGGAAGAATACACGGAAGTAATCAAGTTTTCCACCGGAAGGACTTCGCTGAGCGATGTGGAGACAAACCAGATTCAGGACGAAGTTTGGCAACGCTATGTCAACAACAAGTTGATTGAAGCGGAGGCCGAAAAACTGGGATTGGTTGTGTCCAATGCCGAGATTCAGTCGATTATAAATGAAGGTACCCATTATATGCTGCAACGTACCCCATTTGCTAACCCGCAGACGGGTGCTTTTGACACGGACATGTTGAAAAAGTTCTTGGTGGATTACTCCAAACTGAACCGTGCACAGGTGCCTGCGCAATACCTGGAACAGTACGATGCCATGTACAAGTTCTGGTCATTCTTGGAGAAATCGTTGCTGCAGACCCGTTTGCAGGAGAAATACACAGCCTTGATTGCCAAATCTCTTTTCTCTAACTCTGTAGAGGCACAGAATGCTTTTGACGGCAGGGTGAACCAATCGGATTTGCTGCTGGCTGCCGTGCCTTATTCATCAGTGGCTGATTCTGCCGTAACAATCAGCGATGCGGACCTGAAAGCGGCATACGACAAGAAAAAAGAACAATACAGGCAGTATGTGGAAACGCGCAATATCCGCTATATTGATGTGACCGTAACTGCCAGTCCTGAAGACAGGGCTGCTTTGCAGAAGGAAATGGAGGAATATACGGCCCAATTGGCGCAGACGACAACGGACTACACTTCCTTTGTTCGTTCTACCGACTCGGAAGTTCCTTATGTTGACTTGTTCTACACTACGCGGTCTTTGCCTTCGGACGTGGTGGCCCGTCTGGATTCAGTGGCACAGGGCGACGTGTTCGGTCCTTACTACAATGTATCCGACAATACACTCAATTCATTCAAGAAGCTGGCTACAGCCAGGATGGCCGATTCCATTCAGTATCGCCAGATTCAGGTGGTGGCAGAGGATTATACGAAGACTGTTGCTTTGGCCGATAGCATCTACCGGGCGATTAAGGGCGGTGCAGACTTTGCCGAGTTGGCGCAGAAATACGGTCAGACGGGTGAATCCGTATGGATTTCTTCTGCCAACTATGAGGGTGCACAGATTGAAGGCGACAACCTGAAGTATGTGAACACCATTACGACCTTGGGCAAAAACGAGTTGGCCAATCTGACCCTGGAACAGGCGAGTGTTATCCTGCAAGTAATGGACAAGAAGGCTGTCAAGGATAAATATAAAGTGGCGATCGTGAAGCGTCCGGTGGAATTCAGTAAGGAGACCTATAATAAGGCTTATAACGATTTCAGCCAATTTATTGCAACCAACAATACCTTGGAAAAGATGGTAGCCAATGCAGAAGACGCGGGTTACAGGTTATATCCGAAAGAAGATTTGTATAGCTCCGAACACGGTATCGGTGGCATTCGGGGTACAAAGGATGCTTTGCGTTGGGCTTTTGATGCCAAGGTAGGTGATGTGTCCGGTTTGTACGAGTGTGGAGAAAATGACCATATTCTGGCCGTAGGAGTTGCCGGTGTTGTGAAGGAAGGTTATCGTCCTTTCGAACTGGTAAAGAACGAACTGCGAAGGGAAGTTCTTCGTGACAAGAAAGCCGCGAAGATTATGGCTGACATGAAAGCAGCCGGCGTGACCACATTTGAGCAATATTGCAGCTTGGACAACGCTGTGAGCGATTCGGTGAAACACGTCACTTTTGCAGCTTCTGCTTATGTCCCTGTATTGCGTAGCAGTGAGCCGTGCGTGAGTGCGTATGCTTCTGTCAGCGATATGAATCAGTTGAGTGCGCCTATCAAAGGGAATGGAGGTGTGTTGGTGTTGCAACCCTATGCAGCAGAGATGTCAAACGAAATCTTTGACGAGGCGACAGAGGAAGCAACTCTTGAAAACACTTATGCACGTATGGCAAGTCAGCTGTTCATTAATGATTTGTATTTGAATGCCAATGTGAAGGATACACGCTATCTCTTTTTCTGATTGGCTTGCAATTTGTATAAAAGGCCGCCCGATGCCATTCATGGGGCGGCTTTTTTTGATTCAGGAACAACCCTCTTTGCAGTGACTGGTTATTTCCCGCTTTGTCCGGAACGAGTGTGAGCTGGCAGGTCATGGTTCTTAGGGGGCAATTGTTGAGATAAAAATTAATCTGAATGTCCGC
>CAYPUJ010000121.1:0-7237 GCA_964413805.1 uncultured Bacteroides sp.
TTAATGATACGGCGACCACCGAGATCTACACTCTTTCCCTACACGACGCTCTTCGGCTTTGGCTTGGGCAATGTTCTTGTCGGCATTGGCCTGGTCCATTTGCAGGGCTGCGCCGATGTTCTTGCCTATGTCGATGTCGGCAATATCAATGGAGAGTATCTCAAAAGCCGTGCCGGCGTCAAGTCCTTTGCGGAGCACCAGTTTCGAAATGGAGTCGGGGTTCTCCAACACCATCTTGTGGCTCTCCGACGATCCGATGGAGGACACGATGCCTTCGCCAACGCGGGCCAGCACGGTGTCTTCACCCGCTCCGCCGACGAGTTGGCGTATATTGGCACGTACCGTCACCCTGGCTTTGGCTATCAACTGGATGCCATCTTTCGCCACAGCAGTCACGGGCGGGGTGTCAATCACTTTGGGATTGACGGACATCTGTACGGCTTCAAACACGTCGCGTCCTGCCAGATCGATGGCGGTTGCCATCTGAAAAGGCAGTTCGATGCGTGCTTTCGAGGCGGATACCAAAGCATGTACCACTTTTTCCACGTGTCCGCCCGCCAAATAGTGGGCTTCCAGTTCGTCGCGCGTAATGTTGTTTAGTCCGGCTTTATGCGCTTCGATAAGTCCGGGCACGATTACGTAGGGCGGCACGTTACGGATGCGCATCAGGAAGAGTTGTGCCAATGAGATGTTCACGCCCGACACCTTGGCCGACAGCCACAGGAAGAAAGGAACGTAGTGGAAGAATATCGCGAGGAAAACAATGACTCCTACAACGATGAATACAGTGAGATAAGTGCTCATGATTGAAAAAGGATAAATAGTGAATAATGATTATTGTTTTATTCTTTCGACCAGAATAGTCCCGTCGGTGACACGATTTACAACAATCGGAGTCTTTTCATCAAGGAAGCCGTCGTCCGATTTCACTTCCACGACTTTCCCGTTGATTTCGGCATAACCTATCAGCGCGAGACGTGTTGTTGTCACTCCGCAGTCACCGGGTTGTATCGTAGCTTCGGCATCACGGTCTATTTTCGAGTCTATGTCTTGCTTCAGCGCGAGACGATCCAGTGTTTTGGAACGCATGAACCGGACAATGGAACCTACACACGCTACGACAGAAATGAGTAGCGTAACCAGACCTCCTCCGGTTCCGATATGTGTAAAGGCATAATAGTTAGCATAGATGAAACATCCGCCTGCCAAGATACCCGCGATGCTGAAACCCGGAATGATGAACAGTTCGGTGAGGAGCAGGATGATGGCGAGGACAATGAGTGCTGCGATGATGAGTAAATCCATAATAATAAATAAGGTGTATGGGGCATTAATAAATCATTCAAGTATGTCTTTCTCCTGTTGGCGTATCAGGATAGCTAGTTTGCGCAACTCGTCAGACTGTTGCAGGCATCTTTTCTCCAGGTCGAGTATGGCGGTAGCCATTTTTGCCTTGTCTTGCCCGTTGGCCCGTTGGTAGCGCAGGCGCAGGTTGTCCAGCTTGTTTTCCGCCTGCTTGTAATTCTTTTCCGTCTTGCGGTAGTTCTGGAAAGATATTTTAGCCTGCGGAGACCGAAACTCTTCAATGTGGTGGTAGACAGTCCGGTCATCGATGATGAACGTAAAGTCATATTTTTGCTGATCCACTGTCTTTGGTGCTCGCACTTCTGCCAACCTTTGCCGTGCATCGTCCACGGCATTCTGGTCTATCCAGGTGTCGCGGATGGCTCGCAGTTGTGCCAGGCTCCTCATCTGTTCAGCCGGTGTACGTTCGTAGTCGTACACTTGTTTGGAACTGTTGGGAATGAACACATAGACGCACACCTTGTCCGCCTCCTGATAGCGGTCGGTGGCAAACCATCCTAAGTTGGCATACTCATCTACCACATACATATAGTCGTTGTTAGGCGAGTTGAAAGGCATTCCCACGTTTTCGGGGTACAGGTAGGAATCGTTGGCCGTGTTGTAGCGGGTAACGAATATGTCATATCCTCCCAGCGATCCTTCACCCTCTGAGGCATAGTAGAGCGTGATGCCGTCTGTCATGACATAAGGATAGTTCTCGTTGATTCCTTCGTTGTCAATGCCGGGTAGGGGGCTTCCTTCGCTCCATTGGTTTTCAGTCCGGTTGCTTGTCAGGATATGGAGTTTGCCATCGGAGGGTTGCTGCCGGGCATAGTAGATTTTATCGCCCATTTCAGTCTGGTAAACAATGCTGCCACCCTCGGCTTTGTCTTTAAAATAGGTGTCGTACATGAACAGTCGTCCCGATTCGGGACTGATGTTGTAGGCTTCAAGGAAAGTGGCTTTGTCCACGACGATGCTGTCAACGAAACACACCTCTTCCACACCCTTCAATAGGCGTGCTCCCATTTTGCTCTTTTCCAACAGTTTTTCGGCTTCTTCTGACGGACGTTTGCGCCGTTGCAGTTCGGCTATGTATTCTTCCAACACTTGGACGGCATCGTCAAAGCGGTAGACAGCATGGTAAGCCTTTCCTAAATAGAACTGACCACTGGGGATGCGTTTCCGCACGGCAGTCTCCAAGTAGCTCACCGACTCTTTGGACTGTCCGGTCATGAGGCAACACACTCCATACCACAGGTTGTAGTTGCCGTTGGCCGGTTGGGATTTTACGAAACGTTGAAACACCGGTTTGGCTTGCTTGTATTCTCCTTTTTCATACATGGCTTTGGCTTGCGACAGCGTTTGCGCAAGAACTTCTTCTGTGCAGGCCATGCAGCCAAGGAAAAGGAAGAACAGGATATGTCTTTTCATTATCATCGTATGAAACCTTATTGATTCAAGTGCTCAAAAATACGAATTTATCGGGAATTATGTAGAATTGTGCGAGTCTATTATGTTAATTCTACGTTAAATCATTCTTTTGCATTAATTTTGTACCCCGTTGAGACCATAATCCAAGCCGGTCCCGGCGGAATCGTGACAAGAAGACAGCAAATAAACAGTAGATAACGTAACAGCGCATCATGGCAAAATACACGGAAGAGCATAAGTTGATTCGCCGCATCGAGCGGCGGTTTGCGAAAGGCATCGTAGAGTACGGACTGATTGACGACGGCGACCGGATACTTATCGGGCTTTCGGGAGGAAAAGATTCTTTGGCGTTGTTGGAGTTGCTGGCGCAGCGTGCCCGCATCTACAAGCCTCGCTTTGAGGTAGTGGCGGCACACGTGGTGATGAAGAACATCCCCTATCAGAGCGACGTGGACTATCTGCGTGCTTATGCGGCGGAATGGGGCGTTCCTTTGGTGGTGTACGAAACAGAATTTGATGCTTCTACCGACAACCGGAAGTCGCCCTGCTTCCTCTGTTCGTGGAATCGGCGTAAGGCTCTCTTTACCGTAGCCAAAGAGCAGGGATGTAACAAAATAGCTTTGGGACATCACATGGACGACATCTTGGAGACACTCTTGATGAATATCGCCTTCCAGGGGGCTTTTGGCACCATGCCTCCCCGGCTTGTGATGAAGAAGTTCGACATGGTGCTCATCCGCCCCATGTGCCTGGTTCACGAAGCAGACTTGGTGGAACTGGCGCAGTTTCGCCACTACCGGAAACAGGTGAAGCTTTGCCCCTACGAGAAAATGTCCCACCGCAGTTCCATGAAGGAAGTGCTACGGCAACTGGAAGCCATGAATCCGGAGGTTCGCTACAGTATGTGGGGCAGCATGTCGAACGTCCAGCGCGATTTGTTGCCAAAGAAGCGAACGGAAGAAGACATTCCCGATGTTGGTAACGGGGCATTGTGATTGGGAATCACCCCTTTTATATTACAGATAATCAGTGTAAATATCCTGTTTGCTGGACACCTGTATGGAGCATGTTCCGTACAGGTGTCCAACTTTTGAATTGCCTGTATCGAACGCGCTCCATACAGGTGTCCAGCAAACGGGGTACGTACACTGCATTTCAAGACTTCACAAAAGAGAAAAAGACTGTCCCGTATTTTTCCCGGTTCGCAAAAAATGGCTATCTTCGCTCATGCAAACACAAAAAGCAGCAACGATTATGAAAGAGATTAAACAAAACTCATGGAGGGCATGGGTGCTTGCCGCCCGGCCCAAGACGCTGACAGCAGCCCTCATCCCGGTGTTGCTGGGCAGTGCGCTTGCTTACGGCGACGGGGCATTCCGGGATATTCCTGCACTTTTGTGCGCCCTTTTTGCTTGTGGTATGCAGATTGCAGCCAATTTCATCAACGATTTGTATGATTATCTGCGGGGAAGCGACCGGGAGGACAGGCTCGGTCCGGAACGTGCTTGTGCCCAAGGATGGATTACGCCCCGTGCCATGCGGGGGGGCATCGGGATGATGCTTCTGTTTTCGTGCCTGGCAGGACTTGCACTGCTTTTCTGCTTGTGGGGAAAACTGCCCCACGGCGGCTGGGAACTGGTACTGCTGGGTGTGCTCTGCATCTTGTTTGCTTTTCTCTACACCACAGTCCTTTCCTACCGGGGGTGGGGCGATGTGCTGGTGATGGTCTTTTTTGGCTTTGTTCCGGTGGGTGGCACCTATTATGTTCAGGCTTATGCCTTGAATGTGGACGTGGTGGTGCTTTCGGTCATTGCCGGGCTGGTGGTTGATGCTTTGTTGCTTGTCAACAATTACCGCGACCGCGACCAGGATGCGCTGAGCGGCAAACGTACTTTAGTAGTGCGCTATGGCGAACGCTTCGGGAGGCAAGCCTATCTGGCCGTGGGCATTGCGGCCGTGCTGCTGTGCCTTTGGTTTGTCCATACCGGGCGGCTGACGTTGCTCGAATTCATTTGGGCACCTTGCGTCTACTTCTATCTTCACCTGCTTACCTGGCGAAAAATGTGCATCATCCGCAGCGGTAAAAAACTGAACAGCATATTGGGTGAGACATCACGCAACATGCTGTTCATGGGGTTGCTGCTGGCAGTGGCTTTGTGCTACTGATGCGTGGCTACTGCTTTTCTTTCCGGTGGGGGAGGTGTCATTTGTTCCCGTACATCCGTTCGTAGTATTTCTGGTAATCGCCACTGGTCACCTCTTCCACCCAAGCCTGGTTGTTCAGGTACCATTCGATGGTCTTCACAATGCCGACTTCGAAAGAGGTTTCCGGATACCATCCCAAGGCTTTGGTAATTTTGGTGGGGTCGATGGCGTAACGTTGGTCGTGCCCAAGGCGGTCTTTCACGAAGGTTATCAGCCCGTCGTTAATCCAACTGATGTCTGTTTGCCCGTCTGCGCCGGTCACTTGCTTTTTCAGCACCTTACGGTAGGCGGGCTTTTCTTCCATCAAACGGTGGATGGTGGCGATGGTGAGCTTCACGATTTCTAGGTTGGTTTTTTCGTTGTGCCCGCCCACGTTGTACACTTCGCCTTCCTTGCCTTCGCGCACCACCAGATCGATGGCTTTGCAGTGGTCCTCCACGTAGAGCCAGTCGCGCACGTTGCTGCCGTCACCATACACGGGCAGGCTTTTTCCTTCGAGGATGTTCTTGATGATGAGTGGAATCAGCTTCTCGGGGAAGTGGTATGGCCCATAGTTGTTGGAACAGCGTGTGATGCTCACCGGCATCTTGTAGGTGTCGTGGTAAGCCATGACCACCATATCAGCACTGGTCTTGCTGGCACTGTATGGGCTGTGCGGGCAGAGGGGAGTATTTTCTGTGAAGTAGCCTTCCGCGCCCAGCGAGCCGTAAACTTCATCGGTTGACACCTGGTGGTAGCGCACGCCCTTGCGCCACGTGGGATACCCTTGGGCATCTTTGCCCGTCACCCATGCACGCCGGGCGGCATCCAGCAGGTTCTGTGTGCCCAGAATGTTGGTTATCAGGAACAGTTGTGGGTTTTCGATGCTACGATCCACATGGCTCTCAGCAGCAAAGTTCACCACATAGTCGAATTGGTAATCTGCAAAGAGTTTGTCTGCCAGCTTGCGGTCGCAGATGTCTCCTTTCACAAAGAAGCAACGTTCGTTGTCGATGTCCGAGGCGATGGTGCCCAAGTTACCTGCATAAGTCAGTGCGTCCAGCACCACAACCCGGATGTCCGTGTGTTTGGCCAAGATGTATTTGATGTAGTTGGCTCCAATAAAACCGGCTGCGCCGGTTACTAAGTAAGTTTTCATTGTTTGTGTATCGATTTCTTGTTTTTTTGTTTCGCGTTGGCGGGTCTTTTTTTCCGGCTGTGGTTCAGGTCTTATTTGTGGGAACCGGCCAGTTCCATCAGATATTTGCCGTATTCCGTCTTGCCCAGTTGTTCTCCCAGCCGATACAGCTGTTCAATGTCTATCCAGCCTTTGCGCCAGGCAATCTCTTCGATGCAGCTCACGCGGAAGCCCTGTCTGTTCTGTATGGTCGCCACGAAGTTGCCGGCTTCCAGCAAGCTGTCGCAGTTGCCTGTGTCCAGCCAGGCGAATCCACGTCCGAAAAGTTCCACACGCAGGGTACCTTCCTCCAGGTAGAGGCGGTTGAGATCGGTGATTTCATATTCACCCCGTGCCGATGGTTTCAGGTTGGCAGCCTTTTCGGTCACGGTCGCATCGTAAAAGTACAAGCCCGGAACGGCATAGTTACTCTTGGGATTCTCCGGCTTTTCTTCCAAGGAGATGGCTTTGCCTTCGGCGTCAAACTCCACCACGCCGTAAGCACGCGGGTCTTTCACGTAATAGCCGAAAATGCAGGCACCTTTCTCTGTGGCGGCTGCACGGCGCAACATGGCGGAGAATCCTTGACCGTAAAACAGATTGTCGCCCAGGATGAGACAGCCCGGACCGCCGTCCAGGAAGTCGGCACCCAATACGAAAGCCTGTGCCAACCCGTTGGGTTTTTCCTGTATTTTATAAGAAAAGGACATACCAAGAGCCTCGCCCGTGCCCAGCAAGTCGCGGAACATGGGCAAATCGCGCGGAGTGGAGATAATCAGCACTTCGCGAATACCGGCCAGCATCAAGGTAGAGAGGGGATAGTAAATCATGGGTTTGTCATAGACAGGCATGATTTGTTTGGAGATAGCTTTCGACAGCGGGTAAAGACGGGTGGCACTGCCACCGGCGAGAATAATTCCTTTCATATTTCAGTTCTTTGGGGTTGATAAATTCAATACACAGAATCAAAATAAGAAGGAGGACCAAGCC
The DNA here is from genome assembly GCA_964413805.1 of uncultured Bacteroides sp. Classification (GTDB taxonomy): domain Bacteria; phylum Bacteroidota; class Bacteroidia; order Bacteroidales; family Bacteroidaceae; genus Bacteroides. The sequence continues at coordinate 7,130 of CAYPUJ010000121.1, forward strand.
CCACGGCTCTTTTTTGTAATCTCGCGGCAAAGATAGTGCAAACGGCTTGGAGTACAAAATTAATTAAAGTTATTTTTGTTCTATGGGCATCCTGAATGTAGAACCTCA
>CAYPUJ010000122.1:0-7080 GCA_964413805.1 uncultured Bacteroides sp.
AGTGGTTTCTGATTTCTTTTTCCTCTCCCCATACCGGTTCCCAGGTTTCATCGAAAGTGGATGTCCGGGAATCGGTCAGTTCAAATCCACCCATCAGTCCCGGGTCGTCTTTCAGTTCCAGGCCTAATCTGGACGGTTTGATGACAGTTTTTTCTTTGTAGAAAAGTTCGTAAACCGGTTCGCCCTGTGCGTTGACCGAGAAGTCCAACTTGAGTTGCCCGTTGGGTGAGGTGATGCCCTCTGCCATGACTCCGCTACCCATCCCTAAGAATAGCAGGAGGAAGGCCGTTTTTGCGCCGATTGTTCTCATGTTTCCCATGCTGTAAATTGTTAGTAAATGAATCAGTTGCAAATATAAAGCGGATATGGTGGATGCCGGAACCTTCACCGGGAAAAAACGGTTGGAAACGGAGCAAACGTTTGCATTTGCTTTTTAAGGGAGTGGGAAGTAAGGCATTGTAATCAACTGCAACGGATTTTAATATACTTCATTACAAAAACATCGCCATATACACCGGGACATATTCAACTCCATTCTCTCTCCTATAATCCTTGGTGTAAATCAGATACTTGTTCATTATCCGGTCTGAGAATTTGGTGCAGAATTCATCCAATGACCTATGGGTCTTGTATCCGGACGACTTTACTTCTATGGGCGAAATCTTATGTTTATCCGGTATGACAAAGTCTATTTCATAATACTTCTTTCCTTCGGCGTATGGGATTGTATGATAGAACAGATTCTTTCCTGTTGCCCGCAACATTTGTGCTATGACATTTTCATAGACATATCCCAAGTTGGTGCTGAGTTTGTCATTTAACAGCTTGTCGTAAATAACATTCTCGGTAATATCTCTATCCTTGAATGCAAGTGTTACAAACAAGCCGGTATCAGACGTATACATTTTGAAATACTCCTCATTCTTTGTCAAAACCAGTCCTGCATTCGGGTCATCAGAATGATAGACCACATTAACCGTCATGGAATCTTCCATCTCTTTCACGATATTTACTATTCTTTCCACTCTTTCTTCTTCAATAGCTTTACCTACTTGATAACGCATCGTGTTTCTGCTGAGCTGAGCGGGAATGGCATCATATAATGCTTTGGCTCTTCCCGAACCGTCAATCTTCCCGAAATCTTCCTCATAGAGAGCGATTATGTCTCGCTTTGCCTGATCAACGGCAGTAAAATTGTTCGTTTTAATATATGCCGAAACAGCCTGCGGCATTCCCCCGACAAGCATATACAGACGGAAATCCCTCATAAGTTTGCGATGAACAGCATCGCCTAAGGACATTTTCTTTTCGAATGCGGTCTGCAACAAAGGTATGGTAGCAGTATCTCCAAGTGCCCATCTGAATTCTTCATAGTCCATCGGATACATGTCCACTTTTGTTTCCTCGCTCGGGACTAAAATATTGCGGCTTTTTGAACGGACTGTTATCAGCGACCCTGTCTCAATGTAGTCATAGCGATGATCTTTCACCAGATGCTTAATGGCTTGTCTCGCAAGGGGCTGCAACTGAACTTCATCAAAAATAATCACCGACTCCCTTTCATACAGTTGAACCTGATAGATGAATTGCAGCCTGAGAAACAGGTAATTCAAGTCAGAGATGTCATTGAACAAGCCGCTTACCTCCTTTGAGACTTTCGAAAAGTCAATCAATATATATGACCTATATTCATGACGCGCGAATTCCTCTGCAATAGTGGATTTCCCGATACGTCTGGCACCTTGTATCAGCAATGCAGTATCACCGTTGCGCTCAGTCTTCCACTTGAGCATTGTATTGTAAATCTTACGTTTGAAATAAATCACACTGTCGTCCATATCTTTAAATCCATGTGCGAATATACAGTTAATAAACATCTCCACCAAATCCAAAATCAATAAAATGCCAATATCCACCAATTCTTTTTCGGCTTTTTGTCAGTGAGCACCCAATTTTACCCAACCTGGCACGGCGTATCTCTATGATATACGGGAAGCGTTCTTAAAACGGTGCAGGGCATTCTATCCGCAACCGTTCGCGGGTGACCGGATGAAGAAACTCCAGCATTTCGGCATGTAGGAACAGACGTTCGGCCTTCTTTCCATACAGTTCGTCTCCCACGATGGGACAGTTGAGTCCTTGCGGGTGGGCAGCGTGTACGCGCAGTTGGTGGGTGCGCCCGGTCTGGGGATAAAAAGCCACCCGTGTGTATGCACCGGTCCGCTCCAATACGGTATATCGGGTGAGGGCAGGTTTTCCGTGCTGTTCGTCCACCATCTGCCGGGGACGGTCGAGCGGGTTGGAACAGAGGGGGAGGTCGATGATGCCTTCTGCCTGCTCCACCGTCCCGTCCAGCAAGGCGATGTAACGCTTCTTGATTTGCCGGTGGTGAAACAGAGCCTGCAACGCCTGGTGCACCTGTTTATTCCTGGCTATCAGGATCAAGCCGGAGGTAGCCATGTCCAGTCTGTGCACAATGAGCGGCCCGTCTGCTTCCGGGTAGCGTTCGCGCATCAGGCTGTAAACCGAGGGAGCCTCTTCTTTTCCCGGCACCGACAGCATTCCTGCAGGCTTGCAGACGATGGTCATCCATTTGTCTTCATATACGGTTCCGATGCTTTGCCGGGCAACCGCCCGGGTTTGGTGCAACAGGGGATTGTCCTCCACGTCGAGGCCCTGCAACATGTGTTCCAGTATGGGGCCGCATTTCCCTTTGCAGGCGGGATAGTAATGTCCGTGTTGGCGTATCTCGGTCCGGGGCGAGTTTCCCCACCAGAATTCGGCCATGGCCAGCGGTTTCCAATGGTGCAAGTAGGCCTGTTGCAGCAGTTTCGGGGCGGCACATTCACCTGCACCGGCCGGTGGCGTTTGGTGTACAGTGTGCGAGAATATGTCGCACAGGTCTCTGGCCTCGCCTCGTTGGTTGAGCATCTTGAACTGCCCGAACAGTTTTTCCTGCAAGGCAGCCGAACGTCTTTTGCGCTCGGCTTTCAGGGCGTGGATGCGTTCTTCGTATGCGGCCAGTTGTGCCCGGATCGGGCGTATCTTTTCCTCCCACGCCTGTTCCAGGCGTTTGTATTCGGCTTTCTGGAACTGACTTTCCCGCAAGAGGGAAGCCTGTTCTTCCGCAGACAGGTTGCCACACGACCTGCGTACATCCCGCCGGATTTTGGCGGCTTTCCGTTCCAGCCGTGCCTGTTGCAATGCAGCTTCGCGTGCTTGTTGGAGCATGGCTGCCTGTTCCTGGAGGGTCCGGTAGGCAGCATCGTTCTCCAGCAGGCGGATTTGCCCGTTGATGCGGGTGATTTCTGCCTCTTCGGTCTTGAAAAAACCTTCCGGATTCAGCAGGTCATACACAGGCGGAACGAAGAAAGGATGGTCGTTCCTTCCTGCCAGAATGCCCGAATAGGCAGCCAGATAGCCGATTTCGTTGCGGGTGTCAAGCACTACGAGCACGCCGAACATTTTACCGGCCTGTAGTTCTTCCGCCCATTCGTACCGGGCGGACAGGTATTTCTTCACCTCTTCGGCCGCCAGCACGCAGAGCGGGTGAGGAGTGTAGCAGAAGGGGTAAGTGAACTTCTCCGGCAGGGGGATGCCGGCTGTCGGGACGGAGAAACGGTGCAGCATGGACAGGGTTGGCAGTTTTTTCTTTTTGCCGGATTTACGTTTCCGTTCCCAGGCCGCTTTTCGTGCCTGGTATTGTTCCATCTGCTTTTCAAGGTAATTATCGGCCATGATACTAAAATCGGAGTTTGTTCAGTCTACCATGTTTCTCAGTTTGGCAAAATGGGGAATGCATGGTTTCGGAATTCACGATACGTTTAGCAAAATTAAAAGATTCTTCCTGGAGATTTACGCCTCCGACATTTAAAATTTGTTATACGGCATGTGCAGAAAGAAGTGACAGGCGGGGTGCGGACGGGTTATCTGTACCCCGTTTGCCGGACACTTGTACCGGGTTTGTTCCGTACCTGTATCCCGTTTGTCCGACACAGGTATGGAACGTGTTCGGTACAGGTGTGGAGCGTGTTCGGTACAGGTGTCCAATAAAAGGATTGCAATAGGTTGATTTATAGAGTAAAAGCGAAAGCGTAGCAACTTAAAAAGACAGGGTATGCAGCGGCTGGCAAGCTTTTTCCTTTTTGCATACGGTGTTTTCTGAAACTAATCGCTATATTTGAAGGACAAAACCAACACTTCCTTATTACTTTGATGAAACGGATTATAAAAAGACTGGGATTAGGAATGTTCCTTTTGTTGCTATGTACTGCTGTGCAGGCGCAAAAGGTGGGACTTGTGTTGAGCGGCGGAGGTGCCAAAGGCATGACACACATCGGCATTATCCGGGCATTGGAGGAAAATGACATCCCGATTGATTACATCGCAGGGACTTCCATGGGAGCTATCATCGGTTCACTTTATGCAATGGGGTATTCGCCCGACGAAATGGAAACATTGCTGCGTTCTCCCGATTTCAAACGCTGGTATTCGGGCCAAGTGGAACCGCGCTACGAATATTATTTTAAAAAGAGCAGACCGACACCGGAGTTCTTTAACATCCGTTTTTCCGTGCAGGATTCTCTGCACGTGAGAGCTTTCAGGATTCCTGCCAACATGGTCAGTCCAATCCAGATGAACCTTGTGTTCGTGGGGTTGTTTGCACAGGCCACGGCTGCCTGTTCCGGCGACTTCAACAAGCTGTTCGTCCCTTTTCGCTGCGTTGCTTCCGACGTGTACAACAAGCGTGCACTCATCATGCGCGACGGCGATTTGGGCGACGCGGTGCGGGCTTCCATGAGTTTTCCCTTCGTGTTCAAGCCCATAGAGATTGACAGTGTGCTGGCGTATGACGGGGGCATTTACAATAATTTCCCGACCGATGTGATGCGGGAAGATTTTCATCCGGACATCATCATCGGCAGTGTGGTTTCAGCCAATCCGGCCAAACCGAAAGAAAACGACCTGATGAGCCAGCTTGAAAACATGGTGATGCAGAAGACCGATTACTCCATTCCCGACTCGCTGGGCATCCTGATGACGTTCAAGTACGATGATGTGAACCTGCTCGATTTCGACCGTCTGAAAGAATTACACGACATCGGCTATGAACGCACGGTCAGCATGATGGATTCCATCAAGAGCCGCATTCACCGGAGGGTGAGTGCTGACGATATACGGTCGCGCCGGATGATTTACAAAAGTTCCCTGCCTCTTTTCCGCTTTCGCGACATTTACATTGAAGGTGCCAACGAGCAACAACAGGCTTATATCCGGAAAGAATTTCACAACGAGTCGCGCGATGTGTTCTCCTACGAGGATTTGAAACGCGGATACTTCCGCCTGTTGGCCGATGACATGATTTCAGAGATTATTCCACATGCCGTTTACGACCCGGAAACCGGTTTGTACGAACTGCATCTGAAAGTCAGGATGAAGGAAAATTTCTCCATCCGTATCGGCGGAAGCGTGTCTACCACCAGTTCCAATCAAATCTATTTGGGGATTGATTATCAGAACCTCAATTACTACTCCAAAGGAATCACCTTTGACGGGCAACTGGGCAAAATCTACAACAATGCACAACTGACGGCACGCATCGACTTGCCTGCATTTTTGCCCGTTTCGTGCCGTTTCATTGCCTCTGTCAGCACGTTTGACTACTTCAAGAAGGATAAACTTTTCTCCAAAAACGATACGCCTTCCTTCAACTCCAAAGACGAGCGTTTTTTAAAGCTGCTGGTCGCTTTGCCTTTTCTGGCCAACAAGCGGGCTGAATTCAGTTTCGGCATCGGCAGGTTGCAAGACAATTACTACCAGTCCACCGTGATTGACTTCAACCAGGACCAGTCCGACCACAGTATTTATCATTTGCTGGGAGGTTCCATCGGCTTTTATGGGAGTACGCTCAATGCGCGGCAATACGCCACTCGTGGTTATTATGAGAAACTGGTTGCCCAGGTTTTCACGGGGAAAGAAAAGTATACTCCGGGCAATGCGGACGATGAAACGGTGACGTGGAAGGAACCACAGTCCTGGCTGCAAATATCTTACATGAAGGAAGCCTACCACCGGATGGGCGATAAGTTCAGGCTGGGATGGATGACTGAAGCCGTCTATTCTTCGAAAAACTTCTCCGAAAACTATACGGCCACCATGATGCAGGCTTGCGAGTTTTCCCCCACGCCCCATAGCAAACTGATGTACAACGAAGCTTTTCGTGCCAATCAATACATGGCAGCCGGCATCAAACCCATCTATGTGTTCAACGATTTGTTTCACTTGCGCACGGAGTTTTATGGCTTTGTACCCATTTTCCCTATCCGCAAGAACTCTTCAAACGAGGCCTACTATGGAAAAGCCTTTTCCGATTTCCAATACATAGGCGAGGTATCGGTAGTATGCCAACTGCCATTCGGAGCCATTACGGCTTACGTAAACCATTATAGTTCACCCAAGAAGGAGTGGAACGTAGGACTCACGATAGGGTGGCAGTTGTTCAACAGCCGGTTTATTGAATAAAAAATTTCCGAGAAAAAGTGCTTTTTGTTTGCAGATTCAAGAAAAAAAGGTACCTTTGCACCCGTAAAACGAAGGCTCCTTAGCTCAACTGAATAGAGCATTTGACTACGGATCAAAAGGTTACAGGTTTGAATCCTGTAGGAGTCACTCAAACAAAAGGAGGTCGCGTAGCTCAACTGAATAGAGCATTTGACTACGGATCAAAAGGTTACAGGTTTGAATCCTGTCGCGATCACAAAGGAAGCTGTTCAATGATTGTATTGAACAGCTTCCTTTGTGTCCTGCCACGGATGCGCATCTGCGTCGGGCTGCTTCGGATTCCCTAAACAAGGGACATAGAAAAGGAATACACCATGCTGACAATCAACCAATTGCCTCGGTAGCTACCAAAGGGAAGCCTCGGTAGCTACCAAGGGAGGGTCGAGGTAGCTACCGAGGCAATGCCAAGGCGGCTACCGAGGTCAAAGCCGACCGTTCTCCGGTGGAAACGGTCGGCTTTCTGTCTGTCAATATGCCTTGTTGTGTATGCCGCTGACGGCTCGTCCGCTCGGTTCGTTC
>CAYPUJ010000123.1:0-1832 GCA_964413805.1 uncultured Bacteroides sp.
TTTGCCATATCCGGGATTATCTGTACTTTTGCCTTGTGTCTATCTACAGACAGGCACGGTTTTCAACACGATTTTTTCACACTAAAAAACAACCGGAAAAATGAAAAAGACTCTGATTCTTATGTTTGTGCTCTTACTGGCCTCTGCAGCCAAGGCACAACTGTATGTGGGCGGTTCGCTCAATATCTGGGGTAGTGACGAGATCAGCAGGTTCGGCGTCGCACCCGAAGTGGGATACAACCTCAGCGACCATTGGGCCGTGGGCGGTGTAGTGCGCTTTGAACACGCTAAAAACGACGGGATCAAGACGAACGCCTTTGCCCTCTCCCCCTACGCACGCTACACTTTCTTCGAGAACAAGCTACTGAGTGTCTTTGCCGAGGGCAACCTGGGCTTCTCCACCGTGGGTGTCAAGGGCGGAAACAACACCAACGGGTTTGAGATCGGTGTACGGCCGGGACTGGCCATCAAGATAGGCAGACAGCTGGCCATCCTCACCAAAGTGGGATTCTTCGGCTACCGCGACGACTATTTGAACCACATCAACGGAGGCGGACTGAACCTAAGCGGCGAGGACCTTTCGTTCGGACTGTACTGCAGTTTCTGAGAAACACGCATCCCTCCCGCCCCACCGGACAGTGCGGAAAGAAAGAAGGGGCTGTGCTGCAAAACCTGCGTTTTGGCACAGCCCCTGATTGTGTCCATTCACCGATGCCGGACTAAAGCAGCTTGCACAGCCGCTCCAGGAACAGGTCGGCTTCGGCACGGCTGAGGCAAAGCGGCGGCAGCAGCCGGATGACGTTGGTGCCGCTCACACCGGTGAAGACGTGCAACTCCTTCAGCAGGCGCGTGCGCAACTCTTTGACAGGTTGCTCCATCTCCAGCCCTATCATCAGCCCGCGACCGCGCACTTCCTTCAGCTGAGGCAGTTTCTTCAGTTCGGCCTGTAGGTAGGCACCGATGTTGGCAGCGTTTTCTATCAGCCCTTCCCCCTCGATGACATCCAGCACGGCCAGTGCCGCCGTACAGGCCAGGTGGTTGCCGCCAAAAGTGGTGCCCAACTGCCCGTAGACGGGGGCGAACATCGGACTGATGAGCACGGCTGCCAGAGGGAAGCCGTTGCCGATGCCCTTGGCCACGGTGATGAGGTCGGGACGGATGCCGCTGTACTGGTGGGCGAAGAACTTGCCGCTACGCCCGTAGCCGCTCTGTATCTCGTCGAGGATGAGGACGGTGCCCGTGGCGGTACACTCGGCGCGGAGGGCCTGCAGGAATTCGTCGGAAGGAATCCGGATGCCGCCCACGCCCTGTATGCCCTCGATGATGACCGCGCAGACATCACCCTTGCGCAGTTCGGCCTGCATGGCCTCCACATCGTTGAGGGGCAGGTAGGTGACGTGGCCGCAGGCATTGACGGGAGCAATAATCTTGGGATTGTCGGTCACCTCCACGGCCAGCGAGGTGCGCCCGTGAAAAGCCTTGGCAAAGGACACCACACGGGTGCGCCCGTTGTGGAACGAAGCCAGCTTCAGGGCATTCTCGTTGGCTTCCGCACCGCTGTTGATGAGGAAAAGGGAATAGTCGTCATAACCGCAGGCCTTGCCCAGCCGCGCGGCCAGCTGTTGTTGCAGTTTGTTCACCACCGCGTTGGAGTAGAATCCCAGCGCAGCCACCTGCCTGCTGATCATATCCACGTAGTGCGGGTGTGCATGGCCGATGGAGATGACAGCATGGCCGCCATAGAGGTCGAGGTATTCGGTGCCCCGGTCGTCCCAGACGCGGCAGCCGCTGCCTTTCACGATGTTGATGTCGAATAAGGGGTATACGTCGAA
>CAYPUJ010000123.1:1932-5787 GCA_964413805.1 uncultured Bacteroides sp.
TTCGTTCTTCATTCTTCATTAAAAAGCGCTCGCCTTCAGCCGCAGCCCCACGGTTTCCTCCAGGTTGAACATCAGGTTCATGTTGTGCACGGCCTGGCCGCTGGCACCCTTCAGCAGGTTGTCGATGCAGGAAACGATGAGCAGCTTGTCACCGTGCTTCTCCAGGTGGATGAGGCACTTGTTGGTGTTCACCACCTGCTTGAGGTCGATGTTCTTGTCCGTGAGGAAGGTGAAAGAGTCCTTGGCATAGTACTCCTCGTAGATGCGCGTCAGTTCCCCGATGCTGCACTTGTTCTTCACCACGATGGTGGCAAAGATGCCGCGCGGGAAGTCGCCCCGGTAGGGGATGAAGTCGATGGCAGCGTTGAAGCTGTTCTGCAGTTGCTTGAGGCTCTGGCGTATTTCGGGCACGTGCTGGTGTTCGAACGCCTTGTAGATGCTCAGGTTGTTGTTGCGCCAACTGAAGTGGCTGGTCGCGCCCGGCTTGACACCCGCACCGGTGCTGCCCGTGATGGCGTTCACCATGATGTCGTCGTTCAGCATCAGGTGCTTGGCCAGGGGGAGCAGCCCCAGTTGGATGGCCGTGGCAAAGCAGCCGGGGTTGGCCACGTGACGCGCCGCACAGGTGGCGCGGCGGTTCAGTTCGGGCAGCCCGTAGACAAAGTCGTGCGTCCCGTCCTTCAGGCGGTAGTCCATCGAGAGGTCGATGACCTTCAACCCTTCGGGCAGGTTGTGGCTCTGCATGAACTTGCGCGTGTCGCCGTGGGCGGTGCAGAAGAAGAGGCAGTCCACCTCGTCGAGGGGCAACTCATCGGTAAACACCAGATCCGTCTCGCCATACAGTCCCTCGTGTACGTCGGTGATGCGGTTGCCCGCATTGCTGGCACTGTTGATGAAGGCGATTTCCGCATCCGGGTGGTTGATGAGCAGACGGATGAGCTCGCCTGCGGTATAACCGGCACCGCCTATGATTCCTACTTTTATCATGTCTTAGTATGAATGAAAATAATCGTTTTCTTCGGGGACAATGACCCACAGGATGATATATACAAGTACGCCGGCAAATGCAGTAAACACGGTTGCCAGGACATATACGACACGCACCAACGTAGCATCCAGACCAAGAAAGTTTGCCAGCCCGGCACATACGCCTGCCAGCATCCTGTCGGTGCGGGAGCGTCGGAGTTTTCTGTATCCGTTGTCCATAGGGAAGAAATCATTAAATGTTGTCCAGTTCGTCCCTATGCCCGGCATAGTAGGCACGCAGTGCCGTGCTTGTCACCTTGATGAAGCCCTTGGCATCTTCGGCCGTCCAGCCTTTCTGCATCTCGCCGTATTCGCCGAACTTGTTTTTCACCAGGTCGTCCGCACTCTCGACACCCACCGTGTGGAAGCCGTAGGGGCGCAACTCCAGGATGGCCGTGCCGTTGACGTTGCGCTGCGAGGAGGTCAGCATGGCTTCGATGTCGCGCATTACGGGTTCCAGGTATTCGCTCTCGTGCAGGAACATGCCGTACCAGTTGGCCACCTGGTCTTTCCAATACTGTTGCCACTTGCTCAGCGTGTACTTCTCCAGGAAGCGGTGTGCGCCGATAATCAGCATCGGCGCGGCAGCCTCGAAGCCCACGCGGCCCTTGATTCCGATGATGGTGTCGCCCACGTGCATGTCGCGCCCGATGGCGTAGGCCGCGCCGATTTCTTCCACCTTCTGTATGGCCTTGATGGGGTCGTCGATGCGCTCGTCGTTCACGGCTTTCAGTTCACCCTTTTCAAAGGTGAGGCGCAGCTGCTCGGTGCCTTCCCGGGTGCAGTGTTTCAGGTAGGCCGATTCGGGCAAGCCCTGTGCCGAGTCGAGGATTTCGCCGCCACAGATGCTCGTGCCCCAGATGCCGACGTTGTACGAATACTTCAGCTTCGCGAAGTCGGCCTTGAAACCGTGGCTGTTGAGGTAGTCGATTTCCTCCTGGCGGCTGAGGGCCATGTCGCGGGTCAGAGTGATGATTTCCACGCCCGGTGCCATGACGAGGAAGGTCATGTCGAAGCGCACCTGGTCGTTGCCCGCCCCCGTCGAACCGTGGGCGATGGCATCGGCACCGATTTCGTTGGCATAGCGGGCGATGGCCAGTGCCTGGAAGATGCGTTCGGAGCTGACCGAAATGGGGTACGTGCCGTTGCGCAGGACGTTGCCGTAGACCATGTACTTCAGGCTCTTCTCGTAATACTCGCGCGTCACGTCCAATGTGACGTACTTCACCGCGCCCAGTTTGTAGGCGTTCTCCTCGTTGGTCTTGAGCTGCTGTGCGCTGAAGCCGCCCGTGTTGGCGCAGGCTGCATACACTTCATACCCTTTTTCCTTGGCCAGATACATCACGGTGAACGAGGTGTCCAGCCCGCCGCTGAATGCGACTACTACTTTTTTCTTTGTGTCCATATCGTTTTTAATGAAGAATTAGAATGAAGAATAAGAATCCCGTGTGTGCCCTCATTCTTCTTTCTGATGGTTTATACTCTGCCTGTGTGACGAAGGATGGAAGAATAACGCGAATGCTTCGTTCTCCATTCTTCATTCGATTCAGATTATGTCCTCCTTGTGCAGTGCCGGGTCGTAGAGCATGGCAGTGCAGATGCAGAACTTGCGGTTCTTGGCCACGAGGATGTCGTGGTTGATGCATCCCTCGCACCCTTTCCAGAAGGCTTCGTCGTCCGTCAGTTCGTTGAAGGTGACGGGCACGTAGCCCAGCTCGGTGTTCATCTTCATCACTGCCGCGCCGCTGGTGAGGCTGAACACCTTGGCCTTGGGCCAGCGCAGGCGTGCCAGCCGGAACGATGCCGCCTTGATGCGCTTGGCCAGCCCCATGCCCTGAAACTTGGGATGCACGATGAGTCCCGATGTCGCTACGTACTCCTTGTTTCCCCAACTCTCTATGTAGGTAAATCCTGCAAACTCGTCACCGTAGAGGGCAATGATGGCCTTTCCCTCCTTCATCTTGGTGGCCACATACTCGTGCGTGCGTTCGGCAATGCCGGTGCCGCGCTTCTTGGCGGCTTCGCGTATGGTGTCGAGGATGGTGTCCACGTACACCTCGTGCGAGGCGTCGGCCACCATCACGTCAATTTCGCTTAACTCCATTTTCTGTTTTTTCTCTCTGTTTATCGATTTTAGTTTATGTCCGGTACAATCTGCGAAAGGAAGTCGCGCACCTCGTCGTGAGACACCTGCTCTTTCAGCACCAGCATGATGGTGTCGTCGCCGGCAATGGTGCCCAGGATGGCTTCGCACTCGTGGTTGTCGATGTCGTAGGCCATGCTGCTGGCATAGCCGGGCCGTGTGTGCACCACCGCAATGTTTCCGGAGAAGTGCAAAGAGACAAAACCCCTGTTCGCCGGCTTTCCGCCGCCGGTGACCTGCGTGTCCGGATACCTGTAGAGGGGTTCCCGGGGCAGCACGTACACGTAGCGTCCCGCCGGGTTGGCCGCCTTGCTCACCTTCAGCTGTCTCAAGTCGCGCGACAGGGTGGCCTGCGTCAGTGCGAAGCCCTCTTCGAGCAATGCCTGCAAAAGCTCCCCTTGCGAACCGATTTCCCGACTTGAAATAATCATCCTGATGGTGTCCAACCGACTTGCTTTCTTTTTCATTTTTCCGTATAATTATTCTAATACGGCGCAAAATTAATGAATAATCCCGGAAGAATATGCAGAAGCCCGCCTTTTTTTGCAAAGTTCCTGCATAAAACATTCATGACAGAGATTGCCAAGCGCGTATTCAAGATGTGTGTGATTTCTATTGCGACATGGCACTTGGGATGGCTCATTGAATGCCAAGCACCTCCATGTGGCTTCTTTTGATGTTGTCAA
>CAYPUJ010000123.1:5887-7023 GCA_964413805.1 uncultured Bacteroides sp.
TCTTCTTTCATTTTTCCATTGATACGTTTCCGCACAATAGAATATGCCTTCTGGAACAAGGCTGACTGTTTCATCGTATCCATCATTTCCTTGAACCTGCATACCGGTATGGCAAACGTCAGTTCATCGCTGTGTACCAGAGGGCGTGCTGACGGGTCAAGCAGGCCGATGAAACAACTGCGTCCGCCCTTTTCGTTCTCTTTCACCGCGAAAGTCACAATGCTGCAACAGCCTGAAGCGAAGCGGGTGCATACCGCATCGTCATCGTTGTTGTCGTAAAACGCCCATGAACAAAGGCCGGAAAGCACGTCGGGCGTGGCAAAGAAGAGGATTCCTTCCATTTCGTCCAGGTTGTCAATACAGTCCATGCGTACAAAATTGAGGTACGGCTTTCCCGACAGGCGGATGTCCAGCCTGTCTATGTACTCCCTAACCTGTTCCCTGTCCTGTTTGTAATGTTCCGTTTCCGAAACAAACACCGGCACACGGTCGGGCATGGGTGCGAAGGCGGTATAGAAACGTCCGCCGCCGCAAAGCACATTGTCGGCCGACAGTGTCAGCGGCCTCCCGTCACAGACCTTGCGTATCGCGCCAATCATACAGTGGGGTATCTTTCTCACTTCCGTCACGGCCTTGTCGCTGTAGCCGAAGGCAACGGGAAGAGGCACGCTTTCACTGAAAGCTTCCCTGTATCCGGCTATAAATTCCTGTATGGTCATACTCAATGCTTCATTGTATTTCATGCGTATCATCGCGCTTCTTCAACGGCCCCCGGTGCGGTTCCTGAAAATGTAACCGACTTCTGCCATATCCGATATGCGTATCTGAAATGATAATGATTACAAAAATACGTGTTTCCTGCAAGAATCAACCATACCCGGATGTTTCTTTAAGATTATTAAACCCGGACACTTCTCATGTTTTTCACTTGCTTTCATCCGAATACAAAAGTAATCAATCCGGAGCAGACAGCGGTTTCCCGGGGCGGCTGTAGGGAGCGTACTGCGTGCAGGCATCCGGCTTGCTCCGTACAGGTATCCAACGCGCTCCATACAGGTATCCAGCGTGAGCCGTACAGGTGTCCAACGCGCTCCGTACAGGTATCCAACGTGAGCCATATAGGTATCCGACGTAGG
>CAYPUJ010000124.1:0-6976 GCA_964413805.1 uncultured Bacteroides sp.
TTCATATTATACAACAACGAAATTAGTCGAACATTTCCCGGTTGTTTTTATCTGCGTAGGATACTGCCGGTAAATCGTCAAAACCTCTAAACCATTAACTTTCAATCATTTTTCCGTGACCTGCTCAGTATCTCACTTTTTTGTATTATCTTTGCCACTGATAAGATTCTAAAATCTCTTTGAGAAAATTGGATTTTTAATGCATGTCTAACTAAAAACTGAATGAAAATGTTGAAAGAAAAGGCCGGTGAAAACGCCGGAAAGATTTGGAAAACATTGGATGGGACCCAAGGCCTCACTGTCAAACAAGTTAAGAAAGCGACTAAGCTGATAGACAAAGACCTGTATTTAGGCTTCGGATGGTTGCTCCGGGAAGACAAAATCTCCGTGGAAGAAGTGGAAGGCGAATTGTTTGCAAAGCTGATTTAAGCGGAAGGATTGTACGGTTTAGAAAAATGCGTTGGCATACTGTGGTGTCAACGCATTTTTTTATTTGTCAAGAAAGGAAAGTTTCTTCGTACTTGGGGATGTTTTTAGTAAATGATATTTCGTCTACATACAAGGAAAGTATAAAGAACGGATATCAAAGAACAAAGGGAATTGGCAGCTATGGGTTGGCGCAGTCAAGCAACATGAAAAGGGCATTCCGGATCGCTTTTTTCACGTTCTTGTCCCGCCCTTCATCGCCTTCCTGCTTCATGGTGATTATGTTGTCCCGGCAGGCTGCGGCAATCCAGACGGTGCCTACCGGTTTCTCTGCCGTCCCTCCGCCAGGGCCTGCTATTCCGGAAGTTGCGACTGCACAATCCGTTTTCATCGTTTTCATCGCACCTTTTACCATTTCCACCACGGTTTCACGGCTGACAGCCCCGTGTCTTTCAAGCGTTTCCGAAGATACCTGCAACAAATCCATTTTTACTTCATTGGAATAAGCTACAATCCCTCCCTTGAAATAATCCGAACTTCCCGGCACGGAAGTTACCAAAGCGGCAATACCTCCTCCCGTACAACTTTCGGCGGTAGACAAAGACAGGCGCTTACTTCTGAGAAACGCCCCGATTTCTTCCTCAATAGTCATGTTTGATTTTATTTTTCTGTATGATGCTGTTCCGGTGAATTGGAATCAAGCGAAACACGTGAATAAGCCGGCGCATCCATCGGACAGAAATCCCGGTCCAGGTATTTGAAGTACCCGGTGATGGCAATCATGGCGGCATTGTCCGTCGTATAGCTGAATTTGGGTATGAATATCTTCCACCCGTATTTCCGAGCATGTTCACGGAATGAGTTCCGCAAACCGTTGTTGGCCGACACTCCTCCCGCCACGGCTATTTCCTTGATGCCGTATTGTTTGGCGGCTTTGCGGAGTTTGTCCATCAGGATTTCTACGATGGTCGCTTCCAGCGAGGCTGCCAGGTCAGTCTTATGGTGCTCTATAAAATCAGGGTCTTCCTTCACCCAATTACGCAATGAATACAGGAAAGACGTTTTAAGCCCGCTAAAGCTATAGTCCAACCCCTGGATGTGCGGTTTGCTGAAAGAATACGCATGTGGGTTTCCCTGCCGTGCCAGCTTGTCGATGACAGGGCCGCCGGGATAGCCCAGCCCCATAACCTTGGAACATTTGTCGATGGCCTCTCCTGCCGCGTCGTCGATGGTTTGCCCTAAGATTTCCATGTCATTGTACGCTTTTACCAGAATGATTTGGGAGTTTCCTCCGGATACCAGCAGGCAAAGGAAAGGAAAACCCGGCTGCTCCTCCTCTTCTCCCTTCACCTTAATGAAATGAGCCAAAACGTGACCTGCCAGATGATTAACATCAATCATCGGTATATTCAACGAACGGGCAAAGCCTTTTGCAAACGACACCCCGACCAGAAGCGACCCCATCAGTCCGGGACCGCGCGTAAATGCCACGGCACTCAATTCTTCCTTGCCGACCCCTGCCCTTTTCAAGGCTTCGTGCACGACCGGTACGATGTTCTGCTGGTGCGCCCTCGAAGCCAGTTCCGGTACCACGCCGCCGTATGACTCGTGCACCGCCTGGCTGGCCACTACATTCGAAAGCAAATATCCATCCCTGACAACGGCTGCAGAAGTATCGTCACAAGACGATTCGATTCCTAAAACAGTTATGCTCATAATGCTTATTTACGTTTAACCTTGCAAAAGTAATGATAAAAGTAAGAAGGTTACTGTTTTATTTTATATTTTTGTACACAAAACAAAAAACAACTGCCTATCAAAAGACTACGCAAGATAACACGCTGGCTGCTGGGTATCGTCATTCTGATGTATATCGGTATTGTGATATTGCTGAATATGCCTTATGTCCAGCAACGTATGCCTGTGTTGATTGCCAGGGAGCTATCTTCCGCCATAGGCAGCCAGGTCAGCATCGGACGGATTAATATGGGACTGCTGAACCGGGTCATCATCGACGATTTGCAATTGAACGATCTGTCCGGGAAAGAAATGCTGAAAGTGGCACGTCTTTCCGCCAAATTTGATATTATACCATTATTTAAAGGGAAAATATCCATTGGCACCGTCCAGTTGTTCGGTTTCAACGTAAACATCGAGAAACAGGATCCGGATGCAGCACCCAATTTCCAGTTTGTCGTGGATGCCTTGTCTCCCAAAGATAGCGTCCCAAAGGAGAACCATTTAGACCTCCGCATCAATTCGCTGCTGATGCGAAGAGGGCGACTCTCCTACAACGTCCTGTCGGAAAAGGAAACGCCGGGCAAGTTCAATCCCGGCCACATGGATCTGCAAAACATCATCGCCAACATCTCCCTGAAAGCCCTGCAAAACGATTCCGTCAATGCTTCCATAAAACGTTTGAGCGTCGAAGAAATGAATTCAGGCTTTGAACTGAAAAGGCTTGAACTGAAACTTGTGGCCAATAACCGGAAGATGGATGTCTCCAACTTCTCCATAGATTTTCCACATACCTCGCTGAAGACCGACACCATACGCATGAGCTACGACAGTCTGGGTGCATTGGCCAATTTTGCGGACGATGTCCGCATCTCGTTCCACCTGTTGCCCTCCCGGGTAACGTTGCAGGACTTCTCCGCCTTTATCCCTGCTTTTTCCGCTTTCAAGGACAAGGTTCAGCTTGAGGTAAAAGCGAATGGAAAAATCAACAGCCTGCAATGCCCTTATCTGGCTGTTTCGGCAGGCAATCATTTCAGGCTGCGAGGTGAAATCTCTTTGCAGGACCTGTCGCGCCCCACAGATGCGTATGTGTTAGGCCGTTTGTCCAGCCTGTACGCCAACGAAGAAGGCATTGCTTTCCTCACGCGCAACCTCAGCCAACAATACACCGGGGTTCCTCCGGTGCTTCAACGCCTGGGTTCCGTCCTGTTCCGTGGAGATATCGCAGGATATTTCACAGACCTTGTGATGTATGGACAGGTGAATACCGGTTTAGGAAGAATCCAAACGGACGTAAAACTGAGTTCAGACAAGGAAAAAGGATACTTTGCCTATTCGGGATCGGTGGAAACGGACAATTTTGAATTAGGCAGAATGCTGGCCGATGCCAAAGTGGGAAAGGTCACATTCGGATTGAAAGTAGACGGCACGCATTACCGGAACCAATATCCTTCTGTCACGGTGCAGGGAAACATTGCAAACATCGAATACAGCCAGTATGCCTACGAGAATATCCTACTGGACGGGACATACAAACAAGGAGGTTTCAATGGAAAAGTCAAGCTGGAAGATGAGAATGGAGCCTTCTACCTGAATGGCAACATCAACGCAGTCAGCCAGGTCCCTACTTTCAATTTCAGTGCAAGCATCGACCACTTCCGACCGAACGACCTGCATCTGACTCCCAACTATGAAAACACTGAAATATCCGTGCGCGTAAAGGCCGATTTCACGGGAGGTTCCATCGATGAAATGGACGGAGAGATCAACATCGACAGCCTGTGGTACAACTCGCCGGACAAAAGCTATTTTCTGGACAACCTGAAGATAAAGGCCATCCGACAGGATGAAACGCATAAGCGACTGACAATCACATCCAATTTCCTGCAAGGAAACATCGACGGGGACTACTCTTACAAGACTCTGCCTGCCAGTGTGCTGAACATCATGCGCAGATACATCCCGGCATTGATTCTGCCGGACAGGCAACCCGTGGAGACTGAAAACAACTTCAGTTTCGACTTTCATCTTTACGACACAAGCCTGTTGACCGACGTATTGGGAATTCCCTTTAAAATCTATACCCACTCGACAATCAAAGGATACTTCAATGACAAAGCCCGGCGGCTGCGTGTCGAGGGATATTTTCCACGTTTCCGCTATGGCGACAAGTTTATAGAATCGGGATTGCTGCTCTGCGAGAATCCCACAGACCAATTCCGCGTCAGGCTGCGCTTCAGCAACCGGAAAGCAAACGGGTCGGTCAACATATCTGTTGTGTCGGAGGCAGAGGATAACTGCATCCGGACGACGCTGAACTTTGGGAACAGCGGCACGGCCACTTACAGTGGCAAACTGGCTGCCACCACGCAATTCATACGGGAACTGACAGCAAGCGACCCCCTGCGTCTTGCCGCAGGGCGGCAAAACACGGCGGAAATCTCTCCGCTAAAGACCATTGTCAGTTTCCAACCCACCGACATCATCCTGAACGACACCTTATGGAAAATCCATCCTTCCGAAATAGTGGTTGATTCGGGAAAGGTACACATCAACGACTTCTTCTTCAGCCATCAGGAACGCCATCTGCACATCAATGGAACCATTTCCAAACAAACCGAAGACACTGTACGGATAGACCTGAACAAGATTAATATCGGTTACGTGTTTGACATTGCCAATTTGGGAGTAAATTTCCAGGGGGAAGCCACCGGGCCCGCGTATGCCTGCGGTGTGTTGGAGACCCCGGTCATGTTCACCGACCTTTTCATAGCCAACCTGGGACTGAACAACGGACTCCTGGGAGATGCCCGGATACACGGCGAATGGCACCACAGCGTGGAAGGCATTTACCTGGATGCCAGAATCCGCGAGGGAGACCTGGCATATACGCATGTCAACGGTTACATCTATCCGCTAAAGCCCACAAGTGCGCTCGATTTGAACATCGATGCGGACAACACCAACCTGAAGTTCATACATTATTACATGAAAGACATTTCCCCGGAGTTCGGCGGACGGGTGAAAGGGCAGGTGCATTTCTATGGCAAGTTCAAAGCCCTTACGATGCAGGGAAACGTCGTCGGCGATGCGTTCATGAAGATAGAAGCACTCAACACGACCTTCCAAGTGAAAGACAGCATTCTGATAACACCGGACGGGTTGACCTTCCGCAACAACCGTATCTTCGACCCGGAAGGACACGAAGGGCGCATGAGCGGAGAACTGCGCTATGAACATTTCAAGAACTTGCGCTACCGTTTCGACTTCACAGTCAACGACATGCTGGTGATGAACACCAGAGAGTCCGCCGACTCCCCTTTCTATGGCACCGTGTATGGAACCGGCAATGTCACGGTAGCCGGCAACGAGCAGGATGGAGTCAACATCGATGTGGCCATGACAACCGGACGGAACACGACCTTCACCTACATCAAGGACTTCGTATCTACTGCGGTGAGCAACCAGTTCATCAGATTTGTAGACAAGACACCCAAGAGGGCGGTGCAAGACTCCACGTACCTCTCCTATTACGAACTGGCCCAGCAGGAGATAGCCGGGGAAGAAGGGGAAACGGACATTCACCTGAACCTGTTGGTGGATGCCACCCCCGATGCCACAATGCGCATCATCATGGACCCCATTGCAGGCGACTACATCACAGGCAAAGGAAGTGGCAACATCCGCACGGAATTCTATAACAAGGGCGAAGTGAGGATGTTTGGCAACTACCGCATCAGCCAGGGGGTGTATAAGTTCAGCCTGCAAGAGGTCATACGCAAGGACTTTACCATCAAGGACGGAAGCACCGTCAGCTTCAACGGCCTTCCCCTGGATGCCACTCTCGACATCACCGCCAGCTATACCGTAAATTCCGCCTCCCTGAACGACCTGATAGCCAACGCCTCCAACTATGTCAACCAGACCAATGTGAAGGTGGAGTGCATCATGAACCTGACAGGGCAACTCACTGCGCCGGACATAAAGTTCAGTCTGGAGCTCCCGAACGAACGCGACGAAGTGCAGGCACTGGTGCGCAACTACATTCCCACCGACGAGCAAATGAATACGCAGATTCTCTACCTCCTCAGCATAGGCAAGTTCTATGCGTCCGAGAACATGGGAACCACGCAAAACTCGGACATGATGTCGAGCGTGCTTTCTTCCACGATTTCCGGACAGCTGAACAACGCACTCTCCCACATCATTAACAACAACAACAACTGGAACTTCGGCACGAACTTCAGCACCGGCGAGAAAGGCTGGACCGATGTAGAGTTCGAAACCATGCTTTCCGGGCAGTTGCTCAACAACCGCCTGCTCATCAACGGCAATTTCGGTTACAGGGACAACCCGATAGCCAACACTAACTTTGTCGGTGACTTCGAGGCGGAATGGCTCGTCAACCGTTCGGGAGACATCCGCCTCAAGGCTTACAACGAAAGCAACGACCGCTACTATACCAAAACCAACCTTACGACGCAAGGCATCGGCATTATCTTCAAGAAAGAGTTCAACGACTGGCGTGAACTGCTGTTCTGGAACAGCCTGAGCCTGAAACGCAAGAAAAACGCCTCGTCCCCATCCTCCGAAACCACGGAAGCAGGCCAATAAACGCCAAGCCTGCTGCCAACCGATGCCGCAAATCTTATCAGCAAGTCCCCGTGGGTCGTCCCGGTGAGTCCCCGTGAGTCGTCTCAGCGGGTCACTCGTAGCAGGGCTGGCGCATTAGCAAGTGTCGGATTGTGGAGGACAGTGTGTCATTGCTTCTTTTTTTAAGGGGAACAACGTTGCAGGCAATCCGTAATTATAC
>CAYPUJ010000125.1:0-6851 GCA_964413805.1 uncultured Bacteroides sp.
CGGTCTGTCTCCCGGATGTAGTCCAGCAGTTTCCGGTAGAAGGGATGCCTTCCCAGCGTTGCGGCCTCGCCCAGGATGACGAGCTTCATGCGTGCGCGGGTGATGGCCACGTTCATGCGCCGCAGGTCGTTCAGGAATCCGATCTGCCCTTCTTCGTTGGCGCGTACCAGGCTGATGAAGATAACGTCGCGCTCCTGTCCCTGGAATCCGTCCACGGTGTTCACCGTGAGCAGCGGGCGGTAGGGGCGGAGGGCTGCGGAGGCCTTGATTTTCCCGCGCAGGTACTGCACCTGTGCCTTGTAGGGCGAGATGATGCCGAAGTCGATGCGTTCGTTCAGGATGCGTTCGCCTCCGATGCGTCCGATGTAGGCTTCCAGTTCGCTGAGCAGGAGGTCGGCCTCCTCCCTGTTGATGCGCCCGAAGCTTTCGCCCACGAACGCCTCCTTGAAGTTCCTGTCCGAGGTGTCGATCCACGTGATGGGCGTGTCCCAGTCCAGGATGCCCCGGTGGCGCACTTCGGGGGCGGCCTGCAACATCCCCTGGTAGAACCATCCGGAAGAGAAACGCATGATGGCCTCGTTCATGCGGTACTGCACCTGCAGGAGCGATACGGCCTGCGGCTTCTCGGCCACGAGTTTCTCCATCAGCGTGCGGTCCAGCCCGCCGCGTGCCGCTTCGTGGCACTTGATGGTGGGGGGCAGTTGCTGGTGGTCGCCCGCCAGGATGACGCGGTCGGCCTTACGGATGGCAATCCAGCAGGCGGCTTCGAGGGCCTGTGCGGCCTCGTCGATGAAGAGGGTGCCGAAGTGCCTTCCGCCCAGCACACGGTGGCTGCTGCTGACCAGGGTGGAGGCTATGACGTGGGCGTTGTCGAAGAGGTCGGCGTTGATCTGCACCTCCAGGGCGGTGGCACGCTCGCGCAGGCGGGTCATGCGGCTGCGCACGCGCTCCCTTTCACCGGAGGTGCCCCTTCTTGCCTTTCCGCCCAGCTGGCGCAGTTCCTTGCGGATGCTCCACAGTTCGGGGTAGGAAGGGTGGCTCTCGAAACGCCGTTCGTAGGTGAAGGAAAGCATCTTGTCGTTCACCCGTGTGGGGTTCCCGATGCGCAGCACGTTGACGCCCCGGTCTGTCAGCTTCTCGGCAATCCAGTCCACGGCCATGTTGCTCTGGGCGCACACCATGACCTGCGGCTCGCGGTGCAGCGTTTCGTAGATGGCTTCCACCAGGGTTGTGGTCTTTCCGGTGCCGGGAGGCCCGTGCACGACGGCCACGTCGCGGGCGCAGAGCACCTTGTTGACGGCGGCCTCCTGGGTGGGGTTCAGCCAGGGGAAGCGGACGGGGTACAGTGCGCGGAAGCCGGGCTGCACATTGCCCAGCAGGATGTCGCGCAGCTGTTCCAGGCGGTTGCCTTTGGTGCGCAGCACACGTTCCAGGGCTTCGAACATGGTGCGGTAGCTGGTTTCGTCGAAGTAGAGCTGCACGCCCAGGTGTCCGGTGGCCTGCACCGCCTCCGACACGCTCCCGGCGTTGGGCATGGCCACCACCATGCGGGTGTCGTCGGCATAGTTGACGGTGCCGGTCTGCGGAAGGAAGGTGACCTGCCCGTCGGGAGTCTGGCGGAAGAAGCAGACGGGGCGTCCATACTCGAAGTGGTGTTCGATGTCGGTGTTGTCCGTCCGCGACACCTCGAGCACCAGCTGGTTGAGCGAGTTGTAGTAACTCCTCCCCGCTGTGACGGGATACCAGCAGATGCCCCTCTTCACCTTGCGGGCCACTCCCATTGTTCCGGTCTGTTGCCGGAACTCTTCTTTCTCGTATTCGTACTCCATGCGCAGCAGGAGTTGCTGGCGTTGCAGGTGGAGGACGGGGCTTTCTTGCGGTTGTTGTGCCATTGGCGGTTCTTTTCTGGGTGCTGTGTATCTGTTATATAAAAGGTATGTTCCCGTCTTCGGGTGCGTATCCGCTTCGGATGCGCCATGCGGCGGGGTAGAGATTGTTGGCACGGCTGCCGATGTTCTTTGCGAAGCCGAGCGGCACGTGCCGGTAGGTGAGCAGCAGGAAGCCGTGCGGCGTGTCCGCAGGCAGCGCGACGGACTCTTTGCGCAGGTAGGCGATGGCCTGGTTGCGGTCGAGTGCCACCGTGGGGAAGGCGTCGCGGCGCAGGGCGGTGCTCATGGCAAGGCCGTGCAGGGGGAGCAGGTCTTTGCCCTTCGCTTCGGCCACGTCGGTGCCGGCCTGCACGATGTGGAGCGACTGCCGGAGCCTGTCCAGCAAGGCCCGGTGGCGGGCGGGGAAGGCCGAAACCGTCCGGTCGGTGACGTTCCACGCATATTCGTCCGGGTCTTCCACCCATCCCCGCACGGTCCGCATGGCTTGCGGGGGAAGGGTGGGGGTGCGCTGCCGGGCGGCTGCCTTGCGTGGGGCACCGGTCGGGAAGGGGGACAGGGAGGAAGCAGCAGCCTCGTCTCCCGCCTTGCGCAGCACGGCCAGGAAGAAGCCCTCGCCGCGCGTCCTGTGCGGCAGGAAACGGTAGACGGGAAGCGGTCCGGCGGCGAGGGAGCCGGTGATGTTCCACGCATCGGGCACGGACAGCGGCACCGGTTCCGCACCGAGTTCCCGGCAAATCCAGGCCACGTTGTCCTCGTTCTCCTGTGTGTTGTACGTGCAGGTGCTGTAGACGAGCAGTCCGCCGGGCTTCAGGCACGGCCAGGCATCGCTGAGGATGCGGCGTTGGCGTTGGCTGCAGAGGGCGACGTTCTCCGCACTCCATTCGCCGATGGCGGCGGGGTCTTTGCGGAACATTCCTTCGCCGGAACAGGGCACGTCGGCCAGCAGGATGTCGAACGTCTCCGGCAGGGCGGCAAATCCGGCGGGGTCGTTCCGGGTGACGACGGTGGATGGGCTGCCCCATTTGGTCAGGTTCTCGGCCAGCACCTGGGTGCGGGAGCGTATGACCTCGTTGGCCACCAGCAGGCTGCCCGGAGGCAGCAGGCCGAGGGCATGGGTGGACTTGCCGCCCGGGGCGGCGCAGAGGTCGAGCACGGTGAGGGGGCGGGCGGGGACGCATTGCTTCAGTGCCTGCTCCAGGAACATGGAGGAAGCCTCCTGCACGTAGTAGCAGCCGGCGTGAAACAAGGGGTCGAAGGTGAATGCGGGGCGTTGCGGAAGGTAACAGCCGCTTTCGCACCAGGGCACAGGGTCGTCTGCAAGGCAGAGGCCGTCCGGTTGTTTGGCGGGGTTCAGCCGGATGCTGACGGGAGGGGCGGTGTCCAGGGCGGTTGCCAGGTCCCGGCAGCCGTCTTCGCCCAGAAGTGTGCGGGCGGCGAGGATGAAAGGTGCGGGTAGATTCATGTTTCGGGTCGTTTTGCAGGGGCAAAGGTAGCAAAAGCCGTGGGGCCGTGCGAGACACAAAGAGAAAAAAGTGTGATGAACGGTGGAAAAATAATCCGTTTCTTTGCAACCTTGTGCAGCTTCGTTTCCGTCTAAATGGCAAAGGAAGCGGGGACACCCTTCCCGGAACGTATGAAACAATAACCCTAAAAAACAGATAGAAGAGATGAAACAGTTATTTTTAGTTTGTATGGCCGCTGTGCTGACGGCTCTGCCTGTACAGGCCAAGTTGCGTACCGTCACCGAAACAGACACGCAAGGCAATGTGAAACGCATCATCGAACTGCAAGACACCGTGATAGACGGGGTGCTGTCCACCGACACGGTCAGCATCCTGACCTACGAGAGTGCGACCGGCAGGCAGACGGGAGGAGTGGCAGGGTCGTACAACAGTTGGGAGTACGACTTCGTGAACCTGGACGCTATGAGGGAAATTGTCCCCCTGGCTGCGGTTATCGCGGTGTTCGGCACCCCGTTGCTGATTGTGCTTGCAGTGCTTATCTTCCGCCATTGGAACCGTCGGGCCAAATATCGTCTGATTGAACAGGCCCTGGCAGCCGGGCAGCCCCTTCCGCAGGGATTCTTCGAACAGGCGGGCGTGTCCGACATCCGCACTAAAGGCATCCGGAACATCTTTTTGGGCATCGGCCTGTGCATCTTCCTTTGGGCTTTGACCGAACAGTTCAGTGTGGCATCCATCGGATTGCTCTTCTTTTTCACCGGGTGCGGGCAGGTGGTCATCTATTATGCCCAATGGTTTGACAACCTGGCAGACAGGCGGCGTGGCAAGCCGGGGCAGCAGGACGACCGGGCGGAGCAGGGAAACGACGATGTGCAATGAAACCGCTCGATGACATAGCGTTGGTGGCGCAGGTCGTGGTGTTTCGCAACACCCGGGCTTTCGACCAGCTGGTGAGGAGGTATCAGTCTCCGGTGCGGCGTTTCTTCCTGCACCAGACCTGCGGCGATGCCGCGCTGAGCGACGACCTGGCGCAGGACACCTTCATCAAGGCATACACCGGCATTGCTTCGTTCAGGAACCTGTCGAGCTTCTCCACCTGGTTGTACAGGATTGCATACAATGTATTTTATGACTATCTTCGTACCCGGAAAGAGACGGACGACCTCGATACCCGCCGGGTGGACGCGCAGCACAGCACGCAGCAGGCCGATGTGGGGCAGCAGATGGACATCTACCGTGCGCTGGCCACGCTGAAGGAAATGGAACGCACCTGCATCACCCTGTTCTATCTCGAAGACCAGAGCATAGAAAAGATTGCAGGCATCACGGGCTGTCCGGCAGGGACGGTGAAAAGCCACCTCTCGCGGGGCAAGGAAAAACTGGCAGCTTACTTAAAACAAAATGGTTATGCAGGAAAATGACGATAAATTGATAGAACAGTTTCTGTCCACAGGCAAGAAGGAAGTGGCAGACAACGGATTTACGCAGCGTGTGATGCACCGTTTGCCCGACCGTGCCCACCGTCTGTCGCAGGTGTGGAGCGTGTGCTGCTTCACGTTGGCAGCGGTCTTGTTCGTAAGGCTCGACGGCTTGCAGCTGACAGGCAACATGCTTCGTGAAACGTTCGACCGTGTGCTGGAAAACAGTGCCGCCACGCTGGACTTTCGCTCGCTGCTCGTCGTGGTTGTGGTGCTCCTTGTCTTGTTTTATCGGAAGGTTGTCTCGTTGGCGTAGGAAACGGGATGCCGGAAAGGCGGGAAAAGAGACGGGTTTTGCAATCTTTAGACAATGAATGTGCGCATTCCCGTTTCTTTGTATTATTTTTGCGCCTTCAGAAAACTATATAATCCAAAAGAGTTTTGAAGCGACTACTGTTTATTCTTGTTCTTGCCACAAGCGTTGCCGGAGGCATATCTGCGCAGACCGGAAGCGATACGCTGGTGGCCGATTATCTGCGGCAGATGGAGATTCCCGTGACGGGCAACAACCGGGTGAAACTGTTGATGACGGGACATGACAAGTTCGAAGACCTTTTTGAAGCCATCCGCCGTGCACGCCATCACATTCACCTGGAGTATTTCAATTTCCGTAACGACTCGATAGCCAACGCCCTGTTCGACCTGCTGGCCGTGAAGGCGAAAGAAGGGGTGGAGGTGCGTGCCATGTTCGATGCTTTTGGCAACAGCTCGAACAACCGGCCACTGAAACAGCATCATCTGGACTCCATCCGCAACCGGGGCATCGAGCTGGTGAAGTTCGACCCGCTCACCTTTCCCTACATCAACCACGCCATTCACCGCGACCACCGGAAGATTGTGGTCATCGACGGCAAGGTGGGATATACGGGTGGCATGAACATAGCCGACTACTACATCTACGGGTTGCCCGAGATAGGGAAGTGGCGCGACATCCATGCCCGCATCGAAGGCGACGCGGTGCGCTATCTGCAAGGCATCTTCCTGACCATGTGGAACCGGGAGACGGGACAGCACGTGGGGGGACCGGAGTATTTTCCCGACGTTGTGCAGACAGCCGACACCTTGTCTGCAAAGAAAATGGCCATCGTTGACCGCACACCCCGCGAAACACCCCACTCCATCAGCCGTGTCTACACCGCTTCCATTCAGCACGCCGGGCAACACATCCGGATCGTCAATCCCTACTTCCTGCCAACCAGGTCCATCCGCAAGGCCATCAAACAGGCGTTGAAGCGGGGCACCGAGGTGGAAATCATGATTCCGGCTGTGTCCGACATTCCTTTCACCCCTGCTGCCTCTTTTTATCTTGCCCACAAGCTGATGAAGAAAGGAGCGAAGATATACCTCTTCAACGACGGTTTCCACCACTCCAAAATCATGATGGTGGATGATAAATTCTGTACGGTGGGTACGGCCAACCTCAACAGCCGCAGCCTGCGTTACGATTACGAAACCAATGCCTTCATCTTTGACCCTGCCGTCACCCATGAACTGACCGCTATGTTCGAGCGGGACAAGCAGAACAGCACCCTTCTCACTCCTGAATACTGGAAAAAACGTTCCGCATGGAAGAAATTCGTGGGGTGGTTCGGGAATCTGCTGACACCGTTCTTATGAAAACTTCCCGGCAGGCAGGCGGTGCGTCATAAAAAAGCCCCGCTTCCTCAACGGAGCAGGGCTTTCTTCGGTCTGTTTTACAGTCAGTGTGCTAAACTGCGGCTATAAGATTTCTCTCTTTTACCACTTTCTCTCAGGGATATACCCCATGATGAACATTTCATTCCGGCCAATTTCGGCAAGAATGCGCTTGAACGTATTGACCATTTTCTCTTTCATAGCTTTGCTTTTCAGTTAATCACTCTTTTTACTACTAACAACTAATACGTTTTTTCTTTCTCTTTTTCTCAGAGGGTGTTCATGCTGAGCATGGAACAACCCCAGACATTTGCATTGGTTTTACCCAAGCAGTCCATGATTTTCTTAAACATTTTCATTTTGTTATCCTCCTAAACAATCTTGTT
>CAYPUJ010000126.1:0-6834 GCA_964413805.1 uncultured Bacteroides sp.
TATTTTACAATATAATGCCAACATGATCTGAGAAAACATCACTATCCACATTATCATGTATTTATGTCTATTATTTCTTCCTATAATATAGGTTAGACACGTTACTAAAGCCCATACGTCCGTTACTACATTTTTATCATAGAATGAGCCTGTGCATATTTCCCATATCATATTGCAAATGACTACAATCAAGCCTATGAGTACCTCACATTGATAAAATGTACTTGAGTATATGTCGAATATATTTTTTGAAACAGATGCCATATTTACTACATACACCCTGTTATTTCAACAGCAATCAATGCCGCGTCACGGGCCAGGGCAGACTTATTTCTTTTTCTTCATGCCTTTATAGATCAGGAAAGCGATGATGAATACGGCCACGGCAATGAAGATGTAGCCGATTTCGTGGCTGTACTCGGTCACCTTCTCCAACAGTTGTTCTTCGGTCTGAATGCCGGGCACGGTGGAGAGGTAATGGCCGATAACGGCAAGGATGGCGTTCCACATGCCTGCGCCCAATGTAGTATAGAGCAGGAAAGTGCCCATCTTCATGCGTGCCAGACCGGCAGGGATGGAAATCAGCTGGCGCACGGCGGGTACCAGCCGACCTATGAAAGTGGACAGTGCGCCGTGCTTGTCGAAATAGGCTTCGGCGTGTTGCACTTTGGCTTCGTCGATGAGGCACATGTGTCCGATGCGGCTGTTGGCAAACTTGTAGACTATGGGGCGTCCCAGCCATTTGGCAAGGTAATAGTTGATGAGCGCACCGATGTCTGCCCCGATGGTGGCGAACAGCACAACGAGGTAGATGTTCAGTTCGCCCGTTACCGAGGCCTTATAGGCTGCCGGAGGCACTACTACCTCCGAAGGGAAAGGAATGAAAGAACTTTCGATAGCCATGAGCACAGTGATTGTCCAATAATTCAGGTTGTCAAGACACCATTGGATAAAAGCTACTGATTCCATTTTTCTTTTTCTGAATGTAAAGTTTTTGAAAGTTAATATAAAGTTCTATTTTAGCATATCGAGGATTTGTGTCACGGCCTGCAACAGTTGCGTCAGGTCGTCCGACTGTCCGGCTTCTTCTATCAGTTTTTGCTCGTCCGGTCCGATGGGGCGTTGGCAAAGCGCGTTGTACTTTGCAAAGTTCTCCTTGTCGTGCAGGAGAAGACTGACGATGGCCAGCTTTTCGTTGATGCCAACGAAGTCGGATTCTATTCTCTTGACGTGTTCAAAGGCGATGGACGCAAGGCGTATTTCTCCGGTCTCCAGGCAGCTCATGCCAACCTCGTTCCACGTGTCGGCATACGGAGCCTTCCTGATGGCCTTTATCCATTGGCGAAGGGCTTGCGAAGCATTGCCTTCGCTCTGGTAGATGCGTCCTTCGATGAGATATGCGTCAACCTCTGCGGGGTTCAGTTTGTAGGCCATCCGGCAGTAGTTGTGTGCTTCCTTGTTCCTGCCCAGCTTGTGCAGGCAAAGGGCGGCGTTGGCATACAGGAGTTCGAGCGGGACGATGCTTTTCTCCACATTCTCAATGGCGAGCCTGATGTATCGGTAGGCCTCCTCCCATTTCTCCTGCGATATTTTGCTCATACCCACGAAAGCGTTGATGAAGTCGGCATCTATCGTTCCGTATTTGATGGCCATCCGGTAGTTTTCCAACGCTTTTTCGTCGTTTCCGAGGTGGAAGAAGGCATGTCCGCGCAACAGGTAGGGGTCGCCATACTCTTCGTCGGACACAGTGGCATAGTCACAAGCATCAATGGCTTTTTCGAATTCTTCCAGATCGAAATAACACCGCGCCAGTCCGTACCAGTAAGAAGCAGCATACGGATTTATGTCAATCAGCTTGTTGTAGTAGACGCTGGCTTCTTCCGTCTGTCCGGACGCACCGTAGTAAGAGGCAAGGGCAGTCAGGTAGGACTCGTTGTCTTCATATCGTGTCTTGCCGCGTTCCAGCCAGTGGGCTGCCTTTTCCGGGTCGTCCATGTCGATGTAGAGGTATGCTATTTCGATGATGTTGGGCAGGTCGTCTTTGTCTTCTATACTGTCAATCAGTTGCTCGGCTTCTGCTGTTTTGCCTTCGTCCATCAGCAGGTAGGCTTTCAGGATTTTCACTTCGGGCAGGTAGTCTTCGGTGATGTACGCTGCTGTCCGGCGTGCGTCGTCGATGCGCTGAATATCGATGAACAGGTAAGCCTGCTCCACCAGCAAGGCTGTATCACCGGGATGCAGTTGCAGCCCGTATTCTACCACGCCCAAGGCTTGTTGGAACTTTCCCCGCACCGCATACCAGTCGGCCAAGTCAGCCAGGTCGTCTGCATCCATGTAGACTCTTTTGTTTTCGGCTTCGGCGGTTTCATACTTTTCCGCCAGGTCGATCATTTTTCTGTCTTTGCCCGATAACAGTTTTTTTCTGCTCATTTGATGTTCGGGGGTTGTAAATTAAGGAATGCTAAGCACGTCCGCAAAGTTCTCCGGGCATACCCCGGCAGAACCGTTGCGGAACGGTCTTGGTTTCATTTGTTGATTTTTCCCCACGTGTCTTTCAGGCCGACGGTACGGTTGAATACCATTTTGCCCGAAGTGGCAGAGTCAGGGTCAACGTTGAAGTAACCGATACGTTGAAATTGCAGGTAAGTCAGCGGTTGCATATCGGCTGCGAACTTCTCGACGTAGCAACACGGCAGGATGTGCAGCGAGTCCGGATTGATAATCTCTTTCATGGCGGCCAGCGTGTCGCAGTTTTTGGCTTCGCGGATAGCCGCAAGCTCGTCGCGCGGGTTTTCCACCTTCCACAGACGGTCGTACAGTCTCACTTCTGCTTCCAGGCAATGTGAACAACTCACCCAGTGGAGGGTACCTTTCACCTTGCGGTTGGCACCCGCCATTCCGCTCTTGGTGTCGGGATCGTATTCGCAATACACCTCCACGACTTCTCCGTTCTCATCTTTCTTGCAGCCTGTGCACTTCACGATGTAGGCACTCTTCAGCCGTACTTCCTGTCCCGGTGTCATGCGGAAGTATTTCTTGGGTGCATTTTCCATGAAATCTTCGCGTTCTATCCACAATTCGCGGCTGAATTCGATGGTGTGTGTCCCTTCTTCAGGACGTTCGGGATTGTTGATAGCCTCCATTTCTTCCACCTGTCCCTCGGGATAGTTGGTGATAACCAGCTTCACAGGGTGCAATACGGCTGAAATGCGTGTGGCACGTCCGTTCAGATCATCGCGCACCGCACTTTCAAGCAGGGCGAACTCGTTGAGTGCGTCGTAGGTGGTGTATCCAATCTTGTCGATGAACTTATGGATGGATTCGGGCGAGTAACCACGGCGTCTGAATCCGCAGAGAGTCGGCATACGGGGGTCATCCCACCCATTCACAAGCCCCTCTTTGACCAGGGTGAGCAGGTTGCGCTTGCTCATGAGCGTGTAGTTGAGGTTGAGCTTGTTGAATTCGTATTGACGGGGACGGTTGTCGTCCAAATCTTTACCTTCTTTCAGCCAGTCGATGAAGAGGTCGTACAGGGGACGGTGCACGACAAACTCCAGCGTACACAGCGAGTGTGTGACTCCCTCGAAGAAGTCACTTTGCCCGTGAGCGAAATCATACATCGGGTATGCTTTCCATTTGGTTCCCGTGCGATGATGCGGGTGTTTCACTACCCGGTAGATTATCGGGTCGCGGAAATGCATGTTGGGATTGGCCATATCTATTTTGGCGCGGAGCACCATCGTTCCTTCCTCTATCTCGCCCGTGTTCATCTTTTGGAACAGGGCAAGGTTTTCCTCGATGGGGCGGTTGCGGTAGGGGCTTTCAGTTCCCGGTTGGGTAGGCGTACCTTTCTGGGCGGCAATCTGTTCGGATGTCTGCTCATCGATGTAGGCTTTACCTTCTTTGATGAGTTGGATGGCGAAATCCCAAAGCTGTTGGAAATAGTCGGATGCGTAATATTCATGTCCCCATTGGTAGCCCAGCCATTTGATGTCCTCTTTGATGGCTTCTACGTATTCCACATCTTCTTTCGTGGGGTTTGTGTCGTCGAAGCGCAGGTTGCATACTCCTCCGTGCGCGGCTGCGATACCAAAATCCAGGCAAATGGCTTTGGCATGTCCGATGTGTAGATAGCCATTGGGCTCCGGCGGAAAGCGTGTTTGGACTCTTCCACCGTTTTTCCCGTCTTTCAAGTCGTTTTCTACAATTTGCTCAATGAAGTTCAGGCTCTTTTTTTCGCCGGTTTCTTCGTTTTTCAGTTCTGCCATCATGTTCCTAAGATTTACTTTCTGCGGACAAAAGTACGACTTATTTTTTGTATATTGTTATCTGACGGGAATATATCCACTCTTTTTAATAATTTCTTGTCCTGTGACAGTTGCTCTGAAATATTTCAGGGAAATGTTTTGCAGAATCGAAAATAATACTTACCTTTGCACCGCATTTGAGAAATGCATAAACATGGTGGCTGTAGTTCAGTGGTTAGAGCGTCAGATTGTGGTTCTGAATGTCGTGGGTTCGATCCCCACCAGCCACCCTCCAGTAAGAAGAAATCGCCAAGCTTTACATATGAAAGCTTGGCGATTTTCTTTTGAAAAAGAAAAAAAGAAAAAGGAAAAAAAGAATGTTATCACCGTTGTGCGGTGATTTCCCGGTTCTGAAGCAGGCGGTTGTGTTCTTCAATCAACTGCATGTTTTGCTTCGCTTTCGTCAGGAAATCCTTGACAAAGACATTTTCTTTGAAAGTCTGGGGAGCTATCCGCATGATGTCCTCTATCTCCGGTGTCATCAGCGGATAGGGCATCGAACTGCACATTATCATGAAAACACCTGAACCCAACGGGGTCTCGAAGTTTTTGGTGATGAAAGCCTTGACATAGTCGTCCATTTCTTTCGCCAGGGCATCGCCTTCCTCAGCCAACTGACTGTGAATGTCATCGAGGTTGGCACCATCCAGCACCATGCGGGCCTCTTTCCGTTGCAATTCTTCGATCTGTATTTCCAAGGCGTTCCGTTTGTCGATAAAATCGTACAAGGCATTGTTGAGGGGTGTTCCACGGGCGGTCAGTTGTGTTCCGGAAATGGTGACATTCACCTTGCCTTTTTCCAGAACCATGGGCAAAATGCCTTCGTCGTTCAGAAACAAGGTCACCAGCATGGCAGAATCCACCGCCCCTTCCATAGAGAACAGTCCGTGCAAAACCTCGGCAGAATCAATCGTCACCCATTGTCCATCGGCCTGGAATGCTTTCAGAAACAAGATTTTCCCGTCAAGGCTGGTTATTGAAGATTTGCCTTCTATCCGGTACTTGCGGCTGCACGAGGTGAAAGCCAGCAACATCAGCAGCAAAGGCAAGCAATAGTTAAGATTTACTCTCTTCATGTATGAAACGGTTTATAATTGTGTGGCAAAGGTATTAATAATCCTTATAAACAGGAGGTAAGAAAAGGTATTTTCATTTGCTTTACGTATTTTTGCACATAAAATGAATCAGGAGCGAACGATAGCTCACAAGGCTTAACAAACAGGACCTCAACAAACGGAAAACGGACATGGCTATTTATGCACCTTTTGCCAAACCGCTATATGTGATGCTGAAACCGGCAGGCTCCACCTGCAACCTGGCATGTACGTATTGCTACTACCTGGAAAAGGCAGGCTTGTACAACCGGCTCCCCCGGCAGGTGATGAGCGATGAACTGCTGGAAACCTTCATCAAGGCTTACCTGCAGGCGCAGACCATGCCCCAAGTGTTGTTCACGTGGCACGGAGGCGAGCCGCTGATGCGTCCCCTCGCTTTCTACAAACGGGCTATGGAGCTACAGCGCATTCACGCCAAAGGCCGTACCGTAGACAACTGCATACAGACCAACGGCACCTTACTCACCGACGAGTGGTGCCGTTTTTTCAAAGAAAACAACTGGTTGGTGGGTGTTTCCATAGACGGTCCGCAACACTTTCACGACACATACCGGCGAAACAAACAGGGTAGTCCCTCCTTCATGAAGGTCATGCAGGGCATCCGTCTCCTGCAAAAGCACGGCGTGGAGTGGAACGGCATGGCAGTGGTCAACGGCCACAATGCGAACCACCCCGTAGCGTTCTACCGTTTCTTCAAGGAGATAGGTTGCCGCTACCTCCAGTTCGCCCCCGTCGTGGAGCGGTTTGCCCCCCACCCCGACGGCAGCAGCCTGTGCCTGCCGGAGGAAGAAGGGGAAGCTATGCAGTTGGCTCCTTTCTCTGTCAAGCCGGAACAATGGGGCGACTTCCTGTGCGCGGTGTTCGACGAATGGGTGAAGGAGGACGTGGGCACGTACTTTGTCCAGCTGTTCGATGCCACGCTGGCCAACTGGGCGGGCGAACCGCCGGGTGTGTGCACCCTGGCTCCCACCTGCGGACAGGTCGGCGTGATGGAGTTCAACGGTGACGTGTACGCCTGCGACCACTTCGTGTTTCCGGCATACAAACTGGGAAACATCCGGCAGCAGAGCCTGGTGGAAATGATGTATGGCGAACGGCAACAGGCCTTCGGCCGACGCAAGCAAACCTCCCTTCCCACGCAATGCCGACAGTGCGAATGGCTGTTTGCCTGCAATGGCGAATGCCCCAAAAACCGCTTTGCCCGCACAGCCGACAACGAACCCAGCCTGAACTATTTGTGCAAAGGATATCGGAAATTCTTCCGACACGTGGCACCCTACATGGACTTCATGAAAGAAGAACTGTTGCACCGGCGTCCGCCTGCCAACGTAATGCAGGCTGTGGATAGCATCAGGCAGCGGCATCCATCGTCGTAAACGTTGCATGAGAACAATCATTATACATATAATAAT
>CAYPUJ010000127.1:0-2724 GCA_964413805.1 uncultured Bacteroides sp.
AAACGAGGTTTTGCAGCACAGCCCCTGAGGTGTGTAAGAATACGTGAGATGCAGGAGGCCTACTTCGTCCGCGTCACCGTGTGCAGCACCTGCCCGTGCTTGTCGATCATGCGCAGTTCCAGGGTCTTGGGCGTGGCCGAGATGATGGAGAATCCCGGTTCGGGGCTGCAGAACACGGTGCCTTCGGTGGGCTTCACCTTGCGGCTGAGCGAAGCCGACGAGTTGGTGATGTAGTCGATGTCGCTGCCCGGCACACGGATGTGCTGGAAGTTGTGGATGTGCCCGTTGAGGTACATGTCCACCCGGTGCTTGCGCAGGATGCCGTCCACGCGGCGTTGCATGTCGGCACGCTCCGTGTCATCCTTCGGGGTCTCGGCATAGATGGGGTGGTGTCCCACCACAATCACCCAGTCCTCTTGCGCGGCAGCCAGTGTGGCATCCAGCCATTGCAGCTGTGCGTCGATGTCTTGCAGGCAAGCGTCGGGGTACTTGTCGTTCTCCCGGCGGTACTTGTCAATCAGCGGGGTGGTGTCTATCCACACGATGCGCACCGTGGTGCCTTCTTCGCTGAAGGCTTTGGTGTAGTAGCGGGCGGGCATCTCCCAGCGGCGGCTCACGCGGGCGTAGTCCAGCACGGCTTGCGTCGAGCCGCGATACTCATGGTTGCCACAGATGGGATGCCAGGCAATCATCAGTTCGGGATGGCTGTAGACCAGTTCGTAGTTGGTCATCCACAACGGGTCGTCCACCGAGCGCACGCCGTCGAAGTGGTGGATGTCGCCTGCGGCAATCACAAACTCCGGCCCCACCTCTTCGGCCATTTCACCCATGAGTCCGGCAATGGGCTTCTGGTCGTAATAGCCATTGCGGCCCAGGTCGTTGGCCATGTAGATGTTGAACTTGTCATCGTAGACGCTGTAGTCGATTTTGTTTTGTGCTGCCGCCCACGCGCCGGTCAGGACGAAGGCGAGCAGCAGGATTGTCTTTCTCAGTTTCATTTCTTGTTATAGGTTTTAAAGATTTCTGTTTCGGTCTGCAAAGAGAGAAGGACGCCCCGGGGATTTCCCTCCGGGACGTTTTCCCTTGTTGTCGTGTCAGAAGCTTACCTTCAGGCCTGCGTTGAAGCGGACACCGTAGTACTCGGCCTGCATGGTGCGCTCTTTGGTGCCCTGGTAGTAGCGCAAAGGCTGGTTCAGCAGGTTGGTCACGTCGGCATAGATGGTGGTCCTGAACTTCTTGCCGAAGGTGTAACCTGCGTTGAGGTCCAGATAGTTCACCTTGTCGTAGTAGCGGTCCAGTTCTGCCACTTCGCCCATCTCGTCGATGAAGCTTGAAGCGAAGTTGTAGCTCAGCCGCAGGCTGAGGCCCCACTTCTCGAAGAAGAGCGAAGCATTGGCCGTGTGTTTGGGCGAGCCGATCATGTCGATGCTTTCCCCTTCTTCCACCGTGCGGTGCTCGAAGTGGTAGTTCTTCGTATTGTTGGCCGTATAGGTGTAGTTGCCGTAGAAGCCGATGCACTTCAGCGAGGGGTGGATGAAGCCGAAGTCGCGCTGGAAGGCGGCTTCGATGCCGAAGAGGTTTGCGTCGTAGGCGTTGATGGGCTTGGTGATGTCGTATTCATAGTCGCCCTGGATGGGCAGTTCGTCGGACGTTCCCTGCCATGTCTCCTCGACAATGACATCGTTCACGCTCTTGTAGAAGAAGCCGAGGCTGACCAGCCCGATGGACTTGAAGTAGTATTCGGCACTGAGGTCGAAGTTGTACGAGGTGGTGGGTTTCAGGTTCGGGTTGCCGATGGTGGCCTCCTCGTCGGCGCTGCTGTAGCTGACGCTGGGGATGAGGGCGGAGTATTTGGGCCGCGAAAGCGTCTCTGTGAAGGAGGCACGCAGCTTGAGGTCGTCATTCACGTCATACTTCAGCAAGACACTGGGCAGCCAGTTGGTGTAGTTGTTCTTGTGGTCGCCGGTAGAGGCCAGGCTTTCCTCTTCGTCCTCGTCCACCACCCAGTTCAGTCCGCTGTACTTCAGCGCGGTGTGCTCCATGCGCAGACCCACCATCAGGTTGAGTTTCTCGCCCAGGCGTTGGTCGAAGCGCAGGTAGGCACTGGTGATTTGCTCGTTGGCATGGTAGTTGCCGCTCATTTCCTCGTAGTCGGGTTCGCCCTGCAGTTGGGTGAAGTCGATGTTCCCTAGGTATTCCTTGCTGACGAACATCGTGCCCACGGGATAGTTGTCGCCTGCCATGAAACCGCTGCGGATTTGTGCAGCGCCGTTGTTGCGCCATGCGTCGCCGTCGTCAAACGTGCCGTCGTAGGTGTACCATTCTGTCTCGCGGTCCTTGACTTTGTTGGTATATTTTCCGCCGAAGTGCAGCGTGTTTCCGAAGAGTCCTTTGGCAAGTGGCAGCTGGAAGTTGAGGCGGAACTTCCATTCGTTTTCATAGATGCTTTGGTTGCTGTTGGTCAGTTCGTCCAGTTCCCAGGCTTCGTCGCTCAGGGCAGGGATGGTGAACGTGGAGTAGGGCTGCCGTCCGCCCACGCCCTGGAAGGTCTCCAGCAGGCTGGTGCCCGTGTTGTTGTCCATTTTCAGTCCGAAGTACCGTTCGTTGGGGCGGTCTTCGCCGGCACGCGAGTACGAACCCGCCCAGTCCATGGTGAGGCGTCCGAAGTGGTGCTCGCCGTCCAGCGTGAAGTCCATGGTCTGCTGGCGTTCCAGGCGGGCGTTC
>CAYPUJ010000127.1:2824-4278 GCA_964413805.1 uncultured Bacteroides sp.
GTGCTCGCCGTCCAGCGTGAAGTCCATGGTCTGCTGGCGTTCCAGGCGGGCGTTCTTGGTGTCGTACAGGCCGCCCTTGGTCTGCAGTTCGATGGACTGTTTCGATGGATTGCTGTTGTTCAGTTTCTTGAATGCGATGCGGTAGCGGTTCTCCCAGTCGTTGCGCCGGTTGTAGATGCCTTTGAACGAGAACTTATGGTTGACGTTCGGTTCGTAGTCCAAGGCGAGCGAATAGCTCTGCCGTTCGCGCGTCACGTAGTATTGCCGTATTTGGGCTTCCTTCAGCACTACGCTGCCGTCGTCGTCCACGGTATACTCGAACTCGGTATTGTCCGAACCGCCGGGAGCATACTGGTACGAGCCCGAAATCATCACACCCAGCTTGTCGTTGAAGAAGCGGTCGCCGTAGGTCAGCCCCAGGTTGAGTTGTGCGTCCTTGCTGACGGCGTTGTAGCCACTGCCTGCCGTGGCACTGAAGATGCGGCGGTAGGGCGTGTTCTTGGTCACGAGGTTGATGCTGCCCCCGATGGCGTCGCCGTCCATGTCGGCTGTCACCACCTTGTTCACCTCGATGGTCTGCACCATGTCGGCCGGGATGAGGTCCAGCTGCACGTTGCGCGTGTCGCCCTCGGCAGAGGGGATGCGGTTGCCGTTGATGGTGACCGAACTGAGGTCGGCACTTGTGCCGCGCACCTGCCCGAAGCGGGCTTCGCCCTGGTCATACTGCACGTTGATGCCGCTGATGCGTTTCAGCGCATCGCCGATGTTCGAGTCGGGGAACTTCCCCACCTGGTCGGCCGACACCACATTGGTGATGCCCATATTGGTCTTTTGCGAATTGATGGCGCGGCGTTGCCCCGTGAAAGCACCTCCCACGACCACCTGTTGCAGTTCGACGCCTTCATGCAATGTCACGTCCTTCTCTACCGTCTTGCCTTCGGGGATGCTGATGGTCATCTCTACGGGCGAGTAACCCACGTAGCTCACTTTCACCTGGTAGGTGCCCGGTTCGAGATCGGCAAGCGTGTAGAAGCCGTTGATGTCGCTGATGACACCCGTATGCAGCTTTTCGATGTAGATGGTTGCTCCCGGCAGAATCTGTTGGGAAGCATCGACGACACGTCCCCGAATGCTGCCTTGCTTGTTGATTTCAGCCTTTCCCTCGGCCCGGGCTGTGTACCCGGCTGTCATGAAAGCCAGTAAGAATAAGCATGTTTTTACAATCTTTCTCATAGTTGTTTCTGTTTCCTGTTTCTTCGGCGCAAAAGTACGGGGATGCCGTTACGTGCGGTTTACGGGACGTTGAAGAAGCTGTAACAAAAGTGCTACAAAGATGTTACGGGGGAGCGACGCAGCGGTAGAAAAAGCGTTGCACGCATTGCGTTTGCTGGATACAGGCACGGAGCGCGCTGGATACAGGCATTCCGTTTGTTCGGTACAGGTGTGGAGCGCGC
>CAYPUJ010000127.1:4378-6766 GCA_964413805.1 uncultured Bacteroides sp.
GGAGCGCGCTGGATACAGGTGTCCAACATCACCGGTACTTGTATGGTACAACTGATTGCTTTACAGCGAAATACAGGTATGCTTCCGAATGGCCGTTTCCGGAGTTAAACTCTTTCCCCTGCGAGCAGCACTTTCCGTCCGTCGTCCAGGGTGGTGGCGAAAAGGTAGCGGTCGCCTCCCTCGGCCAGCTTCAGTTGTTTGCGCAGTTGCGCCACTGTGGAGGGAAAGTTGCGCACGGCCAGATTGGCACGACGTTCGCCGCCCAGCAGGCGGGACACCTCCTTCTTGTGGAAGTTGCAGTGACCCGTCAGGCGGAACGTGCGCCCGGGAAAACCGGCAACCGGGGTGTCCGATGTATAGAGGTGGCTGTTGGGATGCAGTTTTTCTACCTTATATATAGAGGCCACGCTGCGGAATGCACCGGCTTTCAGCAGGGAGGCGTTGGGCTCGTACAGGTAGCGGCCCGGTTCGAATGCGTAGGAGCATACGGCCTGCTGCTCCCCGTTGCGCGTGAACACCAGCGGGGTGGAAGACCGTGTGCCCAGGTTGACGCAGCAGACGGGTACATCGTCGGCCGGTACGGAAGCCTCCCTGTCCAGCACCAGCAGGAGTTCCTTGCATTCGTTGTCCACCGACACCACGTGTGCCGCTGCCACCCGGTGCAGCTGGTGCAACGCCAGCGAAAGGTCGAGCATGGGCGACAGTTTCACTAGCACCCGGTTTGCCTTGGCCAGCAAGGCCTCTTCCAATTGTGCCACGTCCGGTTCGCATCGGTCAATGGATACTGTCTTCCCTCCGTGCGTGTCGCGCCGGGCAGGGTCGATGAAAATCCAGTCCACGGGCGGCATCTGTTGCAGGAACGTTGTGCAATCCGCCCGGTGTACCTGCACATGCCCCACACCCAGCAGCGGGAAATTGTGTGCCGCCAGTGTGCAAAGTTCCTCTTGCCGTTCCACGTAGGTTGCCTGCGGAAAGTGTGCCGCCAGTGCCGCGCAGTCCACGCCAAGCCCGCCCGTGAGGTCGGCGAAGCGTCCCTGCCCGGTGCACCCCGCTACGACAGAGACCTTGTAGGCAGCGGTCGCATCGGACGAACATTGCTCCAGGGAAAGGCGAGAAGGGTAGAGGATGCCCTCGACGGCCGCCCAGCGGGGCAGCTTGACGGCGGCGGCCTGTCGGCCTGCCAGTTGTGTAAGGGCGGCCTGTATGTCCACATCGGGGTGCCTGTGCGCCTGCAAGGCCAGTCGGTTCAGGTCGTCGTGGCGATGCTCGCGGATGAAACGAAGGGTAGCGTCGGACAATTTCATGGAACGGATGCGTTTTAAGGAATGACGGCATAGTGTGCCTTGGCCGTGGCACGGTTGTAGCGGTTGAAGTGCCACCACTCGGAAGGCAGCGGGCTGAATCCGGCGATGCACATCACACGGCGCAGCAGGCGGCGGTTGTCACGCTCTTGCGGGGTGAGCAGCCCTTGTTCCACCAAAAGGTCCTCCTGCCCGATGTGCGCTTCCGGCCCTAAGTGGTCTACCGGCGTCCCCATCGGCAGCGGTTGCCCCTGCCGGTCGAGCAGTCCGATGTCCACCGCCAGCCCGTAGTTGTGCAGGCCCCCGCCCTGTGCAGGGTTGGATACATAAGGCTGCTTGCGGGTGCCCTTCACCTTGTCCCACATCGACTGTTGCACCGACATGGGGCGTGCCGCGTCGTAGACCACCAGGCGGTAGCCCGGGTACAGCCGTTCCAGTGTGTCTTGTGCCAGCGTCAGGCTCCGCATGGCATCCGGGTGCAGGTAGGCTTCGTGCAAGTCTTTGTACAGGACCTGTCCTGTGAAGTTGTCCGCCCGCGTGTACATCATGCAGACGGCGATGCGCGGGTCGGCCTCGGCAATGTTGAGCAATCCCATCGAGTCCATACGCTGTGCAAGCAGGCTTTTGGCGGGCGGAAGAGGAATGGCGGGAGCCGGAAGCGCGTCGGCCTGTCGGGCGGCCTTGGCATTGGCCGGGCCTGTTGTTTCCCGTCCCTTGCAGCCGCAGGCGATGGAAGCCCAACAAAGCACCAGGAAAACCAGATGTGAAACCGGGCGAGTGTTCATGCGTCGTTCGTTGTTTTGCGTGCAAAAGTAGTGCATCGGTCGGCGTACCGTTCAGCCTCTTGCCGCTTTTTGCCGTGTTTTTTGCGATATTTAACCGGACGGAATTTTTCTCTTTAAAAAAGTTTGCCGGTTCCGGAAAAAGAACTACCTTTGCGTCGCTCTTTTCGATAGATGCATTCTCTGTTGAGATGTATGGAGAGATGGTAGAGTGGTCGATTACAGCGGTCTTGAAAACCGCCGTGCTGAGAGGCACCGGGGGTTCGAATCCCTCTCTCTCCGCAATAAAGGGTGTAAATCAAGCA